>NZ_JAHLQK010000004.1:0-300000 GCF_018919215.1 Alkaliphilus flagellatus | reverse complement strand
ATTGAAGGGCAAAAACTTGATAATATTAGGCAAAATGATAAAGTATCTTTTTGTGTAGTTACAGACACAGAAGTATTGGCTAAAAAGTTTACCACAAAATATAAAAGTGTGGTGGTTTTTGGTGTAGCAAGTGAGACAGACGATGATTTAAAAGAAGGTATTTTATTTGAGCTTGCAAATAAGTATTCTCCACAGTTTTTAGTAGAAGGAAAAAAATATATCCAAAGTGCTAAAGATAAAACAAAAGTAATAAAAATAGATATAAACCATATAACAGGAAAAGCTGGAAAATAATAAAGAATAGTATTAATCGAAACTAAGAACAATATATTAAGGTACGTAATCTATAAAAATACTCTTAAAAGATAAATAAACTAGATAGGAGGGTGGAAATGGATAAAAAATACTCTAAACTAGATGAAAAGACATTAAAAGAGAAATTAACTCCTATTCAATACGAGGTTACACAAAATAATGCTACAGAAAGACCATTTACTAGCGAATATAATAATAACAATGAGGAAGGTATATATGTCGATATAGTTTCAGGAGAACCTTTGTTTAGCTCAAAACATAAATTTGATGCAGGTTGTGGATGGCCTAGTTTTTCAAAAACTATAGAAGATGACAATATTATTGAAAAGAGAGATACTAGCCATGGTATGATAAGGACTGAAGTTAGAAGTAAACATGGAAATTCCCATTTAGGTCATTTATTTGATGATGGTCCAAAGGCAATGGGTGGACTTAGGTATTGCATAAACGGTGCTTCACTTAGGTTTATTAAAAAAGAAGATTTAGAAAAAGAAGGCTACGGAGAGTATCTGAAAATATTTGAATAATACAGTAGATTTAAGATAATGAGTAGACAATACATTATATAAAAAACAGGAATGATATATTAAAAATCATCCTGTTTTTTTATTTTAGTTTAATATAATTGGATGTGTAATTCATAAATAGAACTAATATTATCACTTATTATTTTATCTATTTTATTCCATAAATCATATAACAATAGAAGGAATTACTGGTAAAAAGAAGAATGATATAATTGTGTATATTTTATCAATATTAAGAAATTAAAATCAATTTAGATGCAGAATTTTCTGTAGAAAAAACTAAATATAAGGCTATTCTATACTTAGTTTACTCTTCTGTATTATGGTTAGAGAAGTAGTAAGACTTAAGGTAGAGGATATAGATACAGAAAGGATGATGATACATATAAGACAAGGGAAAGGCAGAAATGATAGATATACAATACTTTCGGAAGTAGCATTAAAGGCTCTTAGAAAATATGCAGCTATTGAGAAACAAAGTGATTGGCTTTTTCCGACATTCCTTTGCTACACATTTATTGGAAGGGTGGACAGATTTAAGATATATACAAGAGTTACTTGGACATAAAAGTTCAAAAACAACTGAAATATATACTCACATAAGCAATAAAAGTCTTAGTAAAATGCAAAGTCCTTTAGATAGATTGCTAGGTGAGTAAAAATAATGACAATGCAAATTAATAATATAGGAGGAGAGTTAAAATGAAAAGATTTTTGTGTTTATTTATAGTAATGGTGATTTTGTTGGTTGGATGTACTCCATCTAAGACAATACAAACAAAATCATCGGAATCGTCAGAACCATCAGAGTCATCAGTTCTGTATAAGACTATGCTTTCACCAGACAATAAATTGAGTATTGTCAGAAAACCTAATGAAGTCGATTATTCTTTCATTCATCCAGGAAAAATGACTGAATTGCCAAGCTATAATCCGAATTCAGGTCAAATGTGGCAGGTGGATTTAAGAAGTAGTGACCTAACGAATCTTGACTTATCGGAAAAGCTTGATGACCTGCTTTATGCTGATTTTGATAGCAAGACCAAATGGCCTAATAAATTACCTTATGGTTTTGAGCCGCAGATGATAATGGAGTTAGGAAAAAATCCTGGCTTGGGATTAAGAGGACTTCATAAAAAAGGAATTACGGGAAAAGGAATTGGTCTAGCAATAATCGACCAGGGGTTGTTAGTTGATCACGTGGAGTATAAAGAACAGTTAAAAATGTATGAAGAAATTCATTGTTCTGATGAAAATGCATCAATGCATGGACCTGCAGTTGCATCTATTGCTGTAGGGAAGACAGTTGGAGTAGCACCTGAAGCAGATCTTTATTATATTGCTGAAACGCATGGAGTTTTCAATGAAAAAGGGCAATTTGATTGGGATCTTTCCTGGCTTGCAAAATCTATAGACCGCATTGTTGAAGTTAATAAGACATTGCCTGAAGATAAAAAAATTAGAGTCATATCAATTTCTTTAGGAATAGTAAGAAATACAAATGGATATGAGAAAGCACTAGAGTCTATTAAAAAGGCAGAACAGGAAGGAATCTATACTGTAGATGTAGGAAGTAATCCATATATGGGACTTGGTCGTAATCCTTTAAAAAATGCAGATGATATTACCTCATTTACAAAAGGTGAGCTCTGGAAGAATCAAGAATATAATAATTACCAGCTTCTGATTCCTATGGATTCTAGATGTACTGCCAGTCCTACGGGTGTTAATGATTATGTATTTTATAGGAACGGTGGTATAAGCTGGGCAGTACCTTATGTTGCAGGATTATATGCATTGACATGCCAAGTTAACCCTGATATTACACCTGATGTTTTTTGGGAAGAAGCATTTAATACAAGCGATACAATATCTGTTGATAGCAGTACCAAAGAGACATTTGGGAAAATTATTAATCCAGTAAGATTGATTGAAAAAATCGAGAAAATAAAGTAGTATTCTTTTTTCTTTCAAAGGGGTTGAGCCAAGTTCTAAATACATAGTTATAATGTTTAATCCTAGTCTTGCTCTCTAGTCATGTGTCTCGGGGGAGTGTGTCCATACATCATCAGAGAACAAAATGCTGTCATCCGCCTTGGCAGAAGAGGATTAATGATTGGAATAAGTATTATATTTAAGGTTCATTCTTACAATCATAAGTAATTCTATAATTACTGCCAAGGCACATTTTGAGACCTAAGATAAGAGTTATCTAAGATTTTGAAATGTCGGCAACACATTACGTTAGTGCCCAAGCAAAACTTGGCATCTCTTACAAGGTGAAAGTCCCTGTCAGGTAAGATCTAGCTAAATCACCTGATAAATTTTTTGGGGGATAAAATAATGTATGAATATAAATTTGTTAAAAAGAAGATTCAAAAGACGTTTACCAATAAGAAACAAAAAGAGCAAGAAGTTGATGAAATAGAACAGCTAATAAATGAATATGCTGCTGAAGGATAGAAGTTTATTCAAGTATTTTCACCATTGGTAGAAAGTAATTTATTACCTGATAACTATGTTTTAATTTTTAAACGAAAAAAATCTTAATAGTATACTCTATATCAATATAAAATTTTAATTAATATACATCCTTTATATTCGACGAAGGAGAGATCAAAAGAATTATTTCAAAGCTTAATCATTGGTACAGCTATTAAACATTATCCCTGACAAATTAATTATAAAGCTATGTCAGATAATTACTATGTTGTAAAATAGTGATTTAGTGAGATTATATCTTTTTAGATATTTAGCTCTGCGAGGCACTATCCATTCTCTAACACATTATGGCTGTTATTTTTATCGAAAGAGGGGTGTCTATTATTAAATCTAGATATCAGGAAATGATACCTGAAATTATCAAAGGTCTCAAAACTGAAGAGTTATTAGAGCAACCAGATTGTTTATTAAAACAAGAATTTAATATATTAGATAATGCTAGAGAATTAATTGGAGGTAGGTAAATAGTGTTTATAAAATTAATTATGATGGTGCTAAGAGAGTTGTAAAAATTTCTACGGGATTATATAGGATGACAGAACTAATAAGAGAAGCTGAAGTAGTGAAGAATTTAATAAATGATGGATATGAACATATAGTTCCTAAATATCTAGAAGAAAAATCATCTATTAACAATATGTTCGGCAAAAGTGTGCTGGTAGGTAAGTGTTTAGGGAAAGGTCTGGAAATATTATGGAAAAGGCTGATGAATCTTTGTTATTTACTACATCATGTTTTAAAAAATTAAGTGGGTGAGGTAAATTTACTATGATTATGTATCATACAGATAAAAAAGTTGATTATGATAAGTTAAAAACTTTATTTAATGAAGTAGGATGGAATGATAAAACTGATGATATTAATAGATTAAAAGCCATGGTAGAAAATTCTCAAATAGTGGTTACTGCATGGGATGAAGAAATAATGGTTGGGTTCGCCAGGTGTACAACTGATTATGTATTTAATGGACAAATAAATAATGTAGTGGTTGATTCGAAATACAGAAGAAAAGGTATTGGCAAAGTTTTAATAAATAAGATATTAGATAGTAGCAGACAAGTTACATACATCTTAAGGGGAAGTATCGGAAATGAGGAATTTTATAGAGGTTTAGGTTTTGAAGATGGTCCAATATCTTTAGTTTATAAACGCAAAGAATAAGATGAAAAAAGTTAAGATAATATATACCTACTGCGAGTAATGAACCACAAGGGTACATCGATTTGTTTAATGATGTATATGGGAAGAAACTAGGATGTAAGACTAAAACACTATACTTGATTAAACAAAATCCATTATATGCAGAAATAAGAAGTAAAATTCTATCAGCTGATCTTATCTACGTGGGTGGTGGAGATACTGTAAAAATGATGGAAATATGGCGTAGCTACAAAGTTGATGAATGTCTGAAAGAAGCTTATGAAGCAGGAATTGTACTTTCAGGCCTTAGTACAGGTTCTATATGTTGGTTCAAGTATGGACATAGTGATAGCGATTCATTTAGAAACAAAGATGGATGGTGGGACTATAAACAAGTGGATGGTCTTGGACATAAATCGTAGAATAATGTGTTTGTACAAGGGTGCTGACAGTACATTTTGAGGGAAAAGTCAGTGTATCACATCCCTTCACCGGGAGCAAAGCTACATCAGGGGATATTCCTTTGGGGTGAGGTCTAGAGACACTGCAAACAGGAGACGTTATCTAAAAGAAAATGTTTAAGAGAGTTTAATTCCCAATCAAAAGGTAGAGCAGACTTGAATGAAGTTGAAAATGCTATTAAAGTTAACTTTCTTAACATAAGTATCGGAAATATCATAGTTATATACTAAATGTTAAATAACAAGAATAATTGAAATAAAGTTTAGGGAGAATTATTGATTATGGAAAAGAGAATGCTCTATGAAATAGAAACAAGGGTTTATTTTAATAGTGAGGATGAAGTATTTAATACATTACCTTTCTTGCATAAATGCTTAAAAAAGAAAACAGAGTTTGAAACAAAGATGTATGATCTTGAGTTATTTAATTCAGGTAAAATTCTTAGAGTTTCAAATGTAAAAGATAATAATACAATAAGATCATATTTAGGATATAAGGAGTCAGATATAGGTAACATTTTTAATATTTTTAATATAAGGAATGAAATTGATGAAGAAATAACCTATGGAATCAACGAGAGTTTCATTTTAAACTTAATTAAAGGAATAAAAAAAGAGGTAAATGCAAGAGAAATATAAATGGATTACTTGAATCATTGGGGCATGAACAATTTATGTCACTTTCAGGTACTAATATAACAGGACATCACGAAAAACTTCAAATAGATTTTAAACTTATGAAATGTTCTATTTTAAAATATCCATTATTATTAGAAATAGAAAAATCTGCTGAAACGATTGAAGAAGCACTTCGTCAAGAGCTAGTATTAGAGGATTTTATAACTAAATATAAATTAGAAAGTCGGATTATAAAAGAAGAACCACCGACTTTATTAAGAACATAAATATACAACTATGAGGACTAAGCTACAGTAGCATTTTTGTTTATAGTTTCGTCAATATTGTTGAAACTTTGGTAAGTCGAAGGGGAGGTTATTTATGAAGATTATTCATAATAATTTATACGATGGTATAATTGCACTACCATCTTTTCCAGTTGTTTTTGTAACTGTAGATAGGAATATCATGGTAGCTGGAGCATTTCACTTTTACTCGTTTAAGCCTCCATCTGTAATGGTAGGAATTAAACCTGAAAAGTATACTTATGAATTGATAACCTCGAAGAAGGAATTTTGTATAAACATTCCAACCAAAGAACAATTAGACAAGGTACATATTTGTGGTACAGTTTCAGGAAGGGATGAAGACAAGTATAATAAGGCATGCTTTACACCTCAAAAAGGGAATAAAGTTGATAGCTATATAATCGAGGAATGTCCAGTTAATCTTGAATGTCAGGTTGTTCATCAAGTTGGGTATGAGAGTAGTCATAAATGGTTTATTGGAGAGATAAAGGAAGTTCATATAGAAGAGAAGTATATCCGTGATGATGCATTAATGTTTTGGCTTGGACAATTTAGAACAGTTGGAGAAATTATTGAAGGTATAAGTAATCAAGAATTGTTGAAAAACATGTAGTAAAGGTTATTATAATGGTTGAGGGAGAATAGGATGAAAAATAATACATTTCCCCAAATAATACAAGAATATGTAAAAGATATGGTCTCTACAAAAGATACTATATGACACCCTTAAGTGATCGTTTGTGTAGTCATGATATTTATTTAATAAAAACTTAAAAAGTATAAGATACGCGTAGGTAAAATCGTTAAAGACATATATTGAATAATACTCATAGGAGGCTTGACTATGAACTACAGAAAAATCGAACTTAATGATAGCAGTAACGACAAGGAATTAGAGTTACTTTTAACCCAAATTGCAAAATGGCATAATATTACACCCAAATTATGGATGCCAGATTATAGAGCATCAACTGTAGATATAGAGAAAACAGTGCAAAGAATTCGAAATACGAAAAATGAAGATTTATTTCTTGTCGTTGCAGAAGATGATGAAGGCCAAGCACAGGGATTTATATGGGCATATAAACAAGAAAAACCTCAATACAGTGTCATGATTCTATCCTTGTATATTACAGAAGGCTACAGAGGGCGTGGTATAGCAACAAATCTAAAAGTATTATTAGAACAATGGTGTCGCCTTGAAGGTATTAAAACCATACACACAACAATTCATTACAGCAATCATAATATGATGGCATTGAATCAAAAACTTGGATATACCCCAGGTATGGTATATATGACTAAAGACTTATAGGGCGTTAAATCAAATAGATTAATGGCATCGAACAACAATATGTCCCCATAAGGCTACATAAAGCAGTAAATGAGAAAAATAATTATTATATATTAATCTAAATATGATATCACTAAAAAGTATGCAAAGTGATTTTCTTAAAAACTCGAATGTAAAAAAATTTAAAAATGAAAATGTAAGCCAGTTCCAGTATAGAGCTTGGAAAAGAGCTCCAATGAAATCTATCTGAACCAGTACAGTCTTTGAGTTGATAGAATTACATCGCTCAGAGACTTTTTTATACGATAAATTAAAATATAGTCAGTTGGAAGGAATTTGGAAAATACTGTTGAATATCAAGTTATGGAAAATTATTATTATAATTATCGAATATATGAAAAGTACTATAATATTAAGAAGCGTCTGAAACACGCGCTATTATAGGAAATAGTTATATTACGGATATACTCTCAGGGATTTATTTTATAAAAGACGAGGTAATTCGTAAAGTAGAGTGTTTTGAATCCATCAGTGGGAGGGTCTAAAATGGAATACATGGGAAGTAAAGAATATTGGAATGAAAAGTTCTTAAATAGAAGTGATAAACTATTAAGTCCTGAAAAATCAATAATTGAAAATATAAAATATTTCAAAGAAGGTTCTGTTCTTGATATAGCCTGTGGAGATGGTAGAAATACCTTATTTTTTCTTGAAAAAGGCTTTAGAGTAACAGGAATTGATTTTAGTAGTAAAGCACTTGAACGTTTGGAGATGTTTGCTAGAAGAAATAATTATTTAGTCAATACAAAACAAATTGATTTAAGTACATCAAATTCATTAAAGGATATTGGTATATTTGATAATATTGTAATTAATCATTATAGATTAAACAAGGAGCAACTTGCAGATATGAAAAATCATATAACTGATGATGGTATTTTATTTATCTGTGGCTTTGGATATAAGCATAAAGTTGACTCTAAAATTAGAAAAGAGGATTTAATTCAACCAACTGACCTTGATGACATGGACAAGTCATTTGATCTAATTAAGTATATTGAAAATGAAGACGATAGAGGGTATTTTGTCACTTATATTTTTCGTAAGAAGAAAAGCTAAAACTGAATTTTTATGTGTGAAAGTTTATAGGGATGAAAGACGTAATTACTTGTTATAACACAGTATTTGTACAAGTGTGAATATCGTTGCTGACTTTTTAAAAAAGGAGAATTTACTTATGGAATATAGACTTTTAAGAAGAGAAGAAATAGAAAGATTAAGAGAGATAGATCGAAGTGAAATTATTGAGAAATTATATTTAGAAAATAATGGTAGGCTAGAATTAAAAAATGAATTTTATGATGTTAAAAATGAATGGTGGATTAATGTAGAAGTTGAAAAAATACTATTACCACGTCTATACGATTTATTTGATAGAGGAGGAACAATAATCGGAGCTTTTGAAGGTACAGTGATCAGCGGTATGGTGGCATTAGAAAGCGAATTTATCGGCAAGTATAAAGACCAACTTAAACTGGATATTCTTTTTGTCAGTAAAAAATATAGAAAAACAGGGATAGGTAAAAATCTTATGAACCTTGCAATAGAAAAAGCTAGAGAAAAAGGCGCATCTAAATTATATATTTCTGCTACACCTTCTCAAAATACTGTAGATTTTTATCTGAGTCTAGGTTGTAAGTTTGCAACTGAAATTGATAAAGAACTATTTGAGCTGGAACCTGAGGATATTCATCTAGAGCTTGAATTATAAGTATATAATGGGTGTAAGTACTGCAAAAGAGGTATTTATTTGGAGTCTAGTTTGAAGGTGATGTAAATATGGATCCTAAAATAAATGATGGTCTTAGAGCTGTTCTTTGGAGCTTTGGTTGATAAAAAGAGAGATGTTATACATAGTAGAATTATATGAAATAAGACTATTTATATGTCTTTAAGTATAATCTTGCAATTAAATAGTAAATAAAAACGTGATACTTTATTTATGAAGGGGGATGAAATTTTGATAGCATCTTTTAATGATATTCCTGGTTCTAATAACTGGAGTATAGCAAAACCGATTAATAAAGGGTGGTCAGATGATAAAAAGTATTATATAAAAACCGTAGATGGAAAGGAGTTATTACTTAGAGTATCAGACATAACACAATATGAAAATAAGAAAAAAGAATTTGAAAGCTTAAAATTACTTATTAACATGGATATATTAATGTCTCGTCCCATTGATTTTGGAATTTGCAATAACGGTCAATTCGTTTATTCTTTGCTTACTTGGATTAATGGTGAAGATGCTGAAGTTATACTCCCCAAACTTGATAATAAAGAACAATACAATCTAGGCACTAAGGCTGGCGTGTTTCTTAAGCAGATACATAGAACTCCTGCCCCTCAAAACCAACCCAGTTGGGCAGAAAGATTTAATGGTAAAATTAATAAAAAAATAGCTAATTATAAAGCTTGTAGTATTCATTTTCATGGTGCTGATAGAATAATTGAATATATTGAACACAATCGTTCTCTTCTGTTAAATCGACCACAGTCTTTTCAACATGGAGATTATCATGTTGGGAATATGATTATTACACCAGAAGGGGAATTAGGTATAGTTGATTTTAATAGAATGGATTATGGGGATCCATGGGAAGAATTTAACCGAATTACATTTTGTGTGAGTACGAGTCCTGCATTTGCATCGGGATATATTAACGGATATTTTGATAATAAAGTACCTGATTTGTTTTTTAGATTAATGGCGTTGTATATTGGAATTAATCAGCTTTCATCTATACCTTGGGCTATCCCTTTTGGAGAGGAAGAAGTGAATATAATGCTTAAACAGTCGCAAAGTGTTTTGAAATGGTATGACGATTTTAAAACATATATTCCAAACTGGTATGTCACAAATCATGACTAATGAAGCACGATCTTTATTATTTTTATGTAGCATTATATGTATTTTATTAAAGTATATAAGATAAAGAGAAGGATTCTATGATGAGCATATTAATAGGATAAAAGGTGGGAGGATGTAGAATGTTACAAAGATGTATTATGATTTTTCCAAAGTTTAGTAATATGGATGTTATTGATGAAATAAGAGCAAAGTATGATCCACTGGCAAGTCATGTTAGACCACATATAACACTTGTATTTCCATTTAAAAGCAACATAGAATATAGTCAACTCAAGAAGCACTTAGAAGAAGTTTTATCTTCAATAAACCCATTCCACCTTACACTTAAGGGTATAACACCAGTAAAATCCTTTGGAAATTATCTTTTCTTAAATATCGAGAATGGTAAAAATGAAATCGTTGAAATCCATAGAAAGCTTTATACTGGAATATTAGAGCAATATTTTCCTCAATGGCTAAAGATGGGTAGCTATAATCCTCATATGACTGTTGGAAAGATAGAAAGTGAAGAGAAGTATAAATCAGCAATTGAAGAATCAAAGGAAGTAATTGATGTTTTTGAAACTATTGTGAGTAAGATAAGTGTAGAGATTATTGATGAAAATGAAGATTCAATAATAGAAATGGAGATAGAATTAGAGTAACTTTTTAATAGGCCTAGCTTTCTTTCTCATACACATTAAAATACATAGTTGCTCTATAGGTAAGCTACCATCATAATAGGTAGTAGCTCCATGTTATTATCTGAGATTAGTTGAAGGAGGAACAATAAGTGATAAACGGAATTAATCATATAACATTTGCAATAATAAATTTAGAACGATCTTTGAATTTTTATGTTAATTTGTTAGGACTTAGATTAGTTGGAAAATGGGAAAAAGGAGCGTATTTATTAGCTGGGAATCAGTGGATTGCTTTAAATGTTGATGAAGAGAGAATTATAGAACCTACGGGGGATTATACACATATTGCATTTAATGTCCTATCTTCAGATTTTAAGAGTCTAAAAGAAAAACTTGAAAAAGCAGGAGTAAAATCATTCAAAGAAAATACATCAGAGGGAGAATCATTTTATTTTCTTGATCCAGATGGTCACAAATTAGAACTGCATTACAATACTTTGGAAGATCGACTGAAATGGGCGAGAGAAAATAATTGGTCGACATTTAAACACGTGTAAGGAAAGCAGGGAAGTAGAGTCTTTTGCTTAATACGTCCATTCACTCTTATAGGTCAGTTAGGGAACCGTAATGGGATTAGGCTTTGAGAGAACTATTAGGTATCATGTCGGACTACACTCACCCTATTTGGCAAGATTTTGGTGTCAGTAAGTGTCGGGAATGGGGAGGGCGTTACATGACAGACCGAGCAAAAAGTATATGCTTTAAGCATGGTGATGATAAAAATGAGTTTCAACAGAATAATGATTATTGGTTGTAGTGGCAGTGGAAAATCAACACTTGCTAAACAACTTGCAAAAAAAATTAAATTTATCTGTTATTCATCTTGACAAATTATTTTGGCGACAAAACTGGGTACATATATCAAAAGTTCTTATATTCAAAAACAGAAAACAATGTTCCGCTTTTATAAATAACATAAACTACCCAACAAATGGAGTATATAATTATTTTGATTAGAAAATAAGGGGTTTATAAAAATGAGTGATATAAAAATAAGAAAAATTAAACAATCAGATTTTAAGGATATTTTTGAACTTAATTGCGATTTGGGATATGAATACCCAAAAGAAAAGACTGAGCAGCGGATACGTTATATTTTGGAGAATACAGAGGATGTTATTTTAGTAGCAGAATCAGGCGGTGAAGTAGTTGGTTACATACATGGAAGTCCATATGAACTACTTTATTCTGATTCTTTAATGAATGTTTTAGGCCTTGTGATTAAAGAGAAAGTTAGAAGAAGTGGCATTGGTCATCTACTAATTACTGAATTAGAAAATATAGCTAAAGAAAAGGCTTTTATGGGGATAAGGTTAGTTTCTGGTTACAATAGAATACACGCTCACAAATTTTATGAAAAACATGGCTATATAAATAGAAAAGATCAAAAGAATTTTATTAAATTAATCTAGTAGTTATATTTAGATTATTGTTAATTGTATACTTTGAAAATGAAGCTAATCTATTAGGGTTCGGTTCAGAGACGTAGCAAATACAAAAACGTTAAATGGAATACCACTTAATTATAAAGGAGATGTGCTGTGCATGAAGGAGTCAACATTAAATATACTTTGCGATCCTAAAACTAAAGGACGTTTAAAACTTTTTGAAGGTACTTTGGAGAAAGGAGTTTTGATGCTTGAGCAATCAGAAAGAACCTATCTTATTAAAGAAGGAATTCCTTGGTTTTTGGAAGAAAAAGATATTATAGGCTCTAATCTAAAATACCAAAAGCTTTATGACAGAATTGCACCTCTATATAATTTTAGTAATAAAGTTTATTTTTACTTTAAATTCGGTGGAGAAGCAAAATATAGAAATCAATTTCTTGAGGAACTAGAAATCAAAAGAGGCGACAGAGTTGTAGAGATTTCTTGTGGAACTGGTGATAACTTTCCATTTTTGCCAGAAGGAATTCAACTATTTGGGTTAGATATTTCTAAGAGAATGTTGAAGTCATGTAAAAGAAACTTGAAAAAGTGGAGGTTAGATGCAGAATTATTTTATGGTAATGCGGAGGAACTTCCTTTTAAAGATGAGGCATTTGACGTTGTATATCACGTCGGAGGTATAAATTTTTTCAATGATAAAGAAAAGGCAATAAGGGAAATGACCAGAATTGCAAAGCCAGGGAGTAAGATTATTATAGTTGACGAAACAGAGAAACTAATAGAAACGACATATAAGAAGACACCCGTTGTTAGTAATTATTTTAAAGAAGCTACAACTTCGGCACCAGTTGACTTAATCCCGTCTGGCATGATGGAAATTGAACTTAGAAATATCTGCAAAGATTTAATGTACTGCTTAAGTTTTAGAAAGCCCTTGTAATTCAATGATAGGAGGTCTGTGGTATATCATCTAACAAGTCGATTTATGGCTCCGACTAACGCCTCCGTCCTAACTTTCAGCCGTCATGCCTTTTGCATTAGGTTAGGTTCATGGTCCTTGCAAACACAGAGACGGTATATGTCATTTCTAAGTAAGTTTTTACAATTACAATATAAAAGACAGTTGAACGATAGTGCATCTAGATTTTTTTATCGGATTAGAGCTAGAAAGAATGTTAGAACAACAAATTAGGGATATAGTTTATATCAATTGTAGGAGTGTGATTTTGATGGTAAATAAATGTTTTGTTCCATTCCCTAAATTAGAAACAGAAAGATTAATTCTTCGACAAGTTGAGATAAAGATGTAGAACAATTATATGAAATGCTAAGTGATGCTGAAGTAGCAAAATTCGATTATTTTTACCCAGTAATATCATTTAATTCAAGAAGGAATAGTTAGAGAAGGGGATTTGATAAAGGGAAAACTGGAGGATGGAATAATTATGTCAATTCTCAAGAGAGAGTATATAAAAAAATTGAGTTATATAAAACATGTGAATTATGAGTTCCTAATAATTATTAAGTAGCTAAGAAATCGCTGTCAATATAAAGGGGATAACATTTATGATAAGCCAATTTCAAGATACAGTAATAGATGTATATGGAAAAGAGGGAAAAAAGTTTTTATATAGGTTACCAGAACTATTAAAAAGTTGTGCTTCTAAGTGGTCATTAACTGAGATTAATGAGTTTGATAACTTATCATATAATTATGTAGCTAGGGCTATAAGCGGAACTAATCAAGAAGTAGTGTTAAAGATAGGGATACAATCAAAGGAGTTTTTATCAGAGGTTGAAGCATTAAAATTATATGCTGGGCAAGGATGTGTTAGATTACTGGATTATGATAAAAATTTAGGGGCCATGCTTCTAGAACGTTTGACTCCTGGAAGTTTATTGTCAACTTTAAAAGATGATGATCAAGCAACATTAGTTGCAGCTAAGTTAATGTCTAGAATTAAGATTAAGGAGCCAAAAGAACATAAATTTAAAAGCTTGATGTACTGGGCTAAGGATTTAGAAAATTTAAGGAAGCATTTTGGTAATGGAATGGAGCCATTTTCTGAGGACTTATTGGAGAGAGCAGAAATAAATTATTATTATTTGGTAGACTCAACGGAAGAGAATATGTTATTACATGGAGATTTGCACCATGACAATATATTATCTACAAATACGAGTTGGAAAGCAATAGATCCCAAAGGAGTAGTTGGAGATCCAGTATTTGAACCAGTAAATTATATGAGAAATTATCTACTGAGAACCAATAATCCAAAGGAGACTTTAGCTCGCCGGATACATGTTTTTTCAAAGGAATTAGGATATGATAAGCAGCGGCTAATTAGTTGGGGAGTAGCTCATTCAGTATTATCAGCATTGTGGAGCTATGAAGATCATGGAGAAATACCTAAAGAGACATTAATTTGTGCTAGATTATTTAGAGATATGGAAGAGGGTATATGTTAGGCAGCTTAGAAGTAGTAATTCGTAGAAAACTATTATAAAGGCAATAAAAGTCTAATTTATTACTATCACAATACTTTCTTGTTTTAACTCACTACTTTATGTAAAATTTCATAAAATATAAAAGATATTATTGGCAAAAAGAAGAAATATATAATTATAAGTTTATGATAATTTGATAGAAGATGGTGAAGCCGCTATGGGAGAAAGTAGAGTACTATTCATTAATCGGATGAAGGACAAAGTAGTTGAGAAAGCTGGATACATAGGTAAATAAATAGAAAAAATATAAGACTCTATACAACTGGAGTCTTACTGTTTTTAAAATACAATTATAAAAGACTTTTCTCTCCCCACTCACTCATGCTCTGTAAAACTGGTAATAGAGATTTCCCTAGTTCTGTTAAAGAATACTCAACCTTTGGAGGAACTTGAGGATATTCTTCACGATGTATTAATCCATTAGCTTCGAGTTCTTTTAATTGCTGACTTAACATTTTATGAGTAATTCCAGTAAGGCTCCTCTTTATTTCACCATATCTCATTACTTTATCATTTGTCAGATGCCATAATATAACAAGCTTCCACTTTCCGCCTATCATATCTAATGTATACTGAATCGGACAATTAGAGTGTAATTCTTTTGAGTTTTTCATAATAAATATCACTATCCTTTCGTATAGTACCTTACTTAAAAGTGCATACTTCTATATTTAACAATATGGTATATAATTTTAGTATAACAATAATTATTTAAAACATAAAGACAAATTTTAAAATGCAGGTGAGTAGTAATAGTCTAATAGAATAACAAGACAGTTGCATTAAATTTTTAGGAATACAGATACTATTCATAATTAATTTTAAAAAAGAGAGGAAGATTTAAATGACAAAAGATTTTTATACTGCTGTAAAAGAAAGAAGAACAATTTATGGGATTAGTAAAGAAACAACTATTTCAGATGAAAGAATTCAGGAAATAATAAACGATTCTGTAAAGTATACTCCTTCAGCATTTAACTCTCAGAGTGCAAGAGTTGTCGTTTTATTTAATGAAAACCATGATAAATTATGGGATATAACAAAAGAGGCTCTAAGAAAGGTTGTTCCAGAAAATAATTTTGCTCCTACTGAAGAAAAAATTAACTCATTCAAAAATGGATATGGTACAGTTTTGTTTTTTGAGGATAATAGTGTAATCGAATCACTGCAACAACAATTTGCAGCTTATAAAGATAATTTTCCAATTTGGTCACAACAAGCTTCTGGTATGAATCAATATGTAATTTGGACTTCTCTATCAATCGAAGGAATGGGAGTATCATTACAGCATTATAATGAACTTATTGAAGAGGATGTAAAGAAACAGTGGGATATACCAAATAACTGGAAGCTAATTGCACAGATGCCTTTCGGAAAACCAACAGCCCCTGCTGGTGATAAGGAATTTATTCCACTAGAAGAAAGAATAAAGGTCTTTAAATAATATTAAGAAATAAGGGTATTAGATTTATACAAAACAAAGTAAGTGAGGTGATATTATGTTAAGAAAACTAGAAAATAGTAATATGGGGAGAAGTGACTTAGGCTGGCTTAAAAGTATATTTCATTTTTCTTTTGCAGAGTACTATAACCCAAAAAATATGAATTTTGGAGTACTGAGAGTTATAAATGATGATTTAATCGAACCGAACAAAGGGTTTGATACACATCCTCATAGGGATATGGAGATTATTTCATATGTTATAAATGGTGAATTAACCCATGGAGACAGTATGGGTAATAAAGGTACCATTACTCGCGGGCATGTTCAGTATATGAGTGCTGGAACAGGAGTGTATCATAGTGAACATAATTTTGGCCATGAAACTACAAGGCTTTTACAGATATGGATTATTCCAGATAAAAAGGGACACACTCCAAGCTATGGAGATTATGAATTTGAATGGGAAATGAGAAAAAACAAGTGGTTGCATATAGTTTCTAGCAAAGATGGGGATGCACCAATAAAAATAAATCAAGATGTAAATTTTTATGTTTTAGAGTTAGATGAGAAAAATAAAATAGATTTTTCAGTTCAAAAAGGTAGGCAAGCGTATTTAGTACAAATAGAAGGCTCTTCACAAATAAAAGATAATATATTAAATGCCAGAGATGCTATGGAGATTACTGAAGAAGATATTTTGATAACAGCTAACGAAAATTCACACTTGCTTATTATCGAAATGGAAAAAGAAAAATAATTTATTAAATATAAAAAATAAGGCTCTATATTGAGTCTTATTTTTTTATGCTTGTTATCAGGTTTGGCAAATGTATTTATATTATATACCGGGATAAAAATGTTAACGGATGAAAAACACAAAAAAATAATATATACTATTAATTAGTTAAGGAAAATTGATTAGACTGGGAGTGATTGTATGAATAATAGATATAGAGCTTTTTGTTCTTGGAGTGGTGGAAAAGATTCTTGTCTTGCTCTTTACAGAGCATTAGAAAAAGGAATTAAAGTAGAATATTTATTTACTATGCTTAATGAGGATGGTTCAAGATCTAGGGGCCATGGATTAAAACCAGAAATAATAAAAAAGTATGCAGAGCTTTTGGATATAGATTTTATCCATGGAATGGCAACATGGGGAGGATATGAGAAGGCATTTAAAGAAAAAATGAGTATACTAGAGAGTAAGGGAATAAATATGGGTATATTTGGTGACATAGACATACTAGCTCATAGGGAGTGGCTACTCGAAACATTTAAAGATACAGATATAGAAGTTTTTCATCCTCTTTGGGGAGAGCAGCGTAAAGCGATTATTGAAGAGTTTGTTGATAGAGGCTTTAAGTCTATTATTAATACTGTAAATGGTGAAAAACTTTCTAAAGAATATTTAGGAAGATTATTTGACAAAACTCTAATAACTGAGCTTGAGGAATTAGGCATAGATGCTTGTGGGGAAAATGGTGAATTTCATACTGTAGTAATAGATGGACCTATATTTAAAGAAGCTCTAAAATTGAAGGAGAAAGACATAATACAAGTAGATAAATACTGGATGCTCGATTTGGAATTAGAATAAACTGATAAAATATATACATATGTAGACATTCAACTTATTTTATTTGAAAAGCATAGTAATATATTAAGTAATAGGAATAAATATGCTCTAGCTATGAATCTAGTGGTTTTCACTACTAGGTTCATTTTTGCATTTTTGAAGAAATTATAAAATAGATTACTAATAATATATAGGTAGTTTATTTTGTTACGCAACTAAACTAATAATATAAGAGATAAATTAAAATAATAGTGTTATGAATATAAATTATGGATATATTAAAATAAGTAATATAATTTATAAAAAGTAAGAAGGTGGTAATCATATGTACAATAAAGAAAAAGATGTGATATTAAAGGAATTAGATACAAATTTAGAAAATGGACTTGTAAAAGAGCAGGTAGTTGAAAGGGCAAAGAATGGTAGAAATGAGCTAACAGCTGCTAAACCTAGATCTTTATTTATGAAAATTTTAGATCAATTAAATGAACCTATGGTATATATATTAATTGTAGCTTCAGCTGTTTCGGCTATTATGAAAGAGATAAGTGATGCAGTTATAATTATGATAGTAATAGTATTAAATGCAGTGGTTGGGCTCGTACAAGAAGATAGAGCACAAAAATCCTTAGATGCTTTAAAAAAGCTCTCCACACCAAAAACTTTAGTAAAACGAAATGGAGTTTTAGAAGAAGTTCATGTGGAGGAATTAGTAGCTGGAGATATTGTACATATTGAAGCAGGACGTTATATACCTGCAGATTTAAGGCTTGTGGAAGTAGCGAATTTAAAAATAGATGAATCTATTTTAACTGGAGAATCAGTTCCGGTAGAAAAAATAGATGGCATTGTTAGTGAAGAAAATACGGCATTAGGAGATTTAAAAAACATGGCCTTCATGTCTAGTTATGCCACCTATGGCAGAGGTATTGGTGTTGTTACATCAATAGGCATGAATACTGAAATTGGGAAAATTGCAGCTATGATAGATAAGGCAGAACAAATTAAAACTCCATTGCAAAAGAGATTAGAAAAATTAAGTAAATACTTAGGAATAGGAGCACTTTTAATTTGTATTTTAATATTTGGTATCGCTATTGTGCAAGGTAAGAATTTAATGGAAATGCTTCTAGTATCTATATCTCTTGCAGTTGCTATTATTCCAGAAGGACTTCCAGCAGTAATTACTGTTGTGTTAGCATTAGGCGTACAAAAAATGATAAAGCACAATGCTATAGTAAAAAAGTTGCCGGCAGTAGAGACCTTAGGTTCTGTTAACGTTATATGCTCAGATAAAACTGGAACCATTACTCAAAACAAGATGACAGTAACTAAAGTATATTATAATAATAATTTAAAGTCAGTTGAGGAGTTAACAGAAAAGGATAGATTATTAGTAGATGGTTTTATGCTATGTAATGATGCTGGTAATGAAGGTAACCTTGTTGGGGATCCAACTGAAATAGCACTTTTAGATATGGGAAGTGTTCTTTCTTTAAAGAAGAGCAGTATAGATAAAAATTTTCCACGTATAGATGAAATACCATTTGATTCTGATAGAAAGATGATGACTACTGTAAATAAGTATAATGGAAAGGATATAGTCTTTACTAAGGGCGCATTAGACTTAGTACTTAAAAAGACTACTCATATATTATTAGATGATAAGAAGCAACCTATTGAAAATTATCTAGATGAAATACATAATAATGCTGCTAATATGTCAAAGGAAGCTCTAAGAGTATTAGCCTTAGCTTATAAGGAAAAAGATGGAGAAGAATATGAAAGCAATTTAACGTTTATTGGATTAGTTGGTATGATAGATCCTGCAAGGGAGGAAGTAAAGGAAGCTGTTGAAAAATGTTACAGTGCAGGGATTAGAACTGTAATGATAACTGGAGATCA
The DNA here is from genome assembly GCF_018919215.1 of Alkaliphilus flagellatus. Taxonomy (NCBI): domain Bacteria; kingdom Bacillati; phylum Bacillota; class Clostridia; order Peptostreptococcales; family Natronincolaceae; genus Alkaliphilus; species Alkaliphilus flagellatus. Next base: position 280,396 of record NZ_JAHLQK010000004.1, on the reverse strand, counting down.
TAAGGATACAGCTTTTGCCATAGCTAATGAAGTAGGCATTAGTCAAAATATAGACCAAATAATGGAAGGTCAAACACTAGCCAATATGCAACAAGAAGAATTAAATGAAATTATAGATCAGTATAGAGTATTTGCAAGAGTACAGCCTGAGCATAAGGTAATGATAGTAAAAGCTTTACAATCTAAAGGCTATGTTGTTTCTATGACTGGTGATGGAGTAAATGATGCACCATCACTAAAAGCAGCTAATATTGGAGTTGCAATGGGAATTACGGGCAGTGATGTATCTAAAGAAGCCGCTGATATGATTTTGACTGATGATAATTTTGCTACTATTGTTAAAGCAGTAGAAGAAGGCAGAAATATATATAACAACATTAAAAAAACTATTTTATTTTTACTATCCTGTAACCTCGGGGAGCTTTTTGCGCTATTTATAGCTATAATATTAAACTGGTCTATTCCATTGAGACCAATTCATATTTTATGGGTAAACTTAGTTACTGATACACTCCCTGCCTTATCTTTAGGAGTAGATCCTGGTACTGCCGATGTAATGACAGAAAAACCACGGAGTCAAGATGAAAGTATTTTTGCAGAAGGTGGGCTTATATATTTACTTCTAAATGGGTTCTTTATAGGTATAATTACATTAATAGCATTTAGATATGGACTAAAGGATGGAAACTTGACTCATGGGCAGACTATGGCATTTTTAGTACTCAGTATATCTCAGTTATTCCACTCAATGAATAATAGAAATTTAAAACAGTCTATTTTTAAAACAGGTATATCTAGGAATAAGTTTTTAATATATTCAATAGTGCTAGGAATAGTTCTTCAATCAGCGATAGTACAAATACCAATCTTTAATAATATATTTAGTACTACACCTTTAACTTTTATGGATTGGATTATTGTTATAGGAATTTCGCTATCAATAATTTTAGTTAATGAGATAGGAAAAGCACTGTTTATAAAGAGAGAAGAAAAGTAGATTAGTAGATAGTTACATATTAATTCGAATTATAAACTCCTAGCAAAAAATCTAGGAGTTTATAATTTATACCTATTAGTAATATAGATGGGGAGAGGTTACTAGGGGATCAAAATTTCATATATAAAACTGCCTTAGGAATTTCTAAGGGAATATTAGAATTTATAGGTATAAAGTATAATCAAGATGGTAAAGAAAATAATATAAGTCAGTGGGCAAAGGAAGCTAAAGGCATATAGAAGTTATATTAAAAATATTAATATAACTTCTATATATATTAATGAAATTAAAAATATTTATTAATTATTTAAAAAAATACATTTAATACTATGAAAAACATAAGATTTGTAATATAATTATCATTATAAGGGACATACATATATTTTCCAATTTCTATACTAAGTATGTTAAATTGGAAACAATAAAAATCACAAAGGAAGAGGAAGATAATAGTGAATAATCATTTTAAAGGCTTAAGTCAAAATGAGGTAGAGTTATCAAGACAAAAGAATGGGTCTAACTCTCTAACACAATTGGAAACTGAGACTTTTTGGCAAAAGTTTATTGGGAATTTTAATGATCCAATTATAAAAATATTAATTTTTGCCCTGGTCATCAATGTTATATTTGTATTTATGGGTAAAGCTCATTGGTATGAATCAGCAGGTATTGCAGTTGCAGTTTTACTTGCAACACTTGTAGGTACTTGGTCAGAACATAGTAATGAAAATGCTTTTCAGAAATTACAAGAAGATGCATCCAAAATCAAGGTTAAGGTATTTAGAGATAGTAAAATAGAAGAAGTATTAATAGATGACATTGTTGTAGGAGATTTAGTTGTCCTACAGTCAGGAGATTTAATTCCAGCAGACGGAAAGTTGATTGATGGGGAATTAAGAGTGGACCAGGCAACTTTAAATGGTGAGTCTAAAGAAGCTAAGAAATTTGTTATGCCTAAGGATTATATTGAGACAGAAGAAGAAAAGAAAAAAAGCTTTTTCAACGAGTATAAACTATTTAGGGGAACTGTTGTAGTAAGTGGTGAAGGTGTTATGGAGGTTATAACTGTAGGTGATAATACACAATATGGAAAACTAGCCCAAGAGATGCAGATCGAAGACAGGGAATCTCCACTTAAAATCAAACTTGAAAAATTAGCAGAACAAATTTCGATGTTTGGATATATCGGCGGTGGATTAATAACTATTGCATACTTTTTTCAAAGAGCAGTAATTGACAACAACTTTGATATGGCACAAATTGCTACGTATTTTAGCAATTGGTCCAATCCCGTTAATGATTTAGTAACAGCTATTATTCTTGGTGTAATTATTATAGTTGTTGCTGTTCCAGAAGGATTACCTATGATGATAGCTATGGTGCTTTCATTAAACATGAGAAAAATGCTTAAGGATAACGTTCTTGTTAGAAAGCTAGTTGGTATAGAAACTGCTGGAGGTCTAAATATATTGTTTTCAGATAAAACTGGTACAATTACTAAAGGCCAGCTTGAGGTAGTGGAATTTATAACTGGAGATATTCAAAAGTATAATAATTATGACTCTATTCAAAATAACTTAAAAAAAATACTACATTTATCATTAACTGAAAATACAAATGCTCTCATTAGTGAGCCAGAGAAGGATAATGGCACATATCAAATAATTGGAGGTAATGCTACAGAGAGAGCTGTTCTTGGATTTATAAATCATAGCAAGAGACAAGATCTTTATAATGTAAAAAAAGTAAAAACTATGCCTTTTAGCTCTGATAAAAAGTATTCAGCTAGTCAAGTTGATGGTGATTATAACTTAACCCTAATAAAAGGTGCACCAGAAAAAATTATTTCTAAGTGTAAATTTTATTATGATGAAAATGGGGATAAGCAGACTTTCAAAAATTATAAAGAAATAGAAAATCAAATGAATGAAATGGCTTCAAGGGCAATTAGAATATTAGCTATAGCAACTTCTGACGAAGCATTAGATGAAGATGGAGAATTTGATAATCTGACTCTTGTAGGTATTCTAGGTATAAGAGATGATGTGAGACCAGAGGCTACTAAGGCTATTCGTGAAGTGCAACAAGCAGGAATACAGGTTGTTATGATTACTGGCGATAGAAAAGAAACTGCAGTATCTATTGCAAGAGATTCAGGTCTATTAACGGATGAAAATCAAATAGTATTAACTTCTGATGAACTACAAAAAATATCAGATGAGGATTTAAAAAAAATGCTTCCAAATATTCGAGTTATAGCAAGAGCATTGCCTACTGATAAATCTAGACTTGTAAGGATTTCACAAGAGCTTAACCTTGTAGTTGGTATGACAGGAGACGGAGTTAATGACTCTCCTGCTTTAAAGCAAGCTGATGTTGGGTTTGCTATGGGTTCTGGAACAGAGGTGGCAAAAGAAGCCGGAGATATTGTTATTTTAGATGATAACTTCCAATCTATCGCTAGAGCAGTGTTATATGGAAGAACAATTTTTAAGAGTATTAGAAAGTTTATTATTTTCCAATTAACAATAAATGTTTCAGCCGTATTTATAAGTTTTATAGGACCATTTATTGGTATCCATGAAGCTCTGACTATTACGCAAATGCTTTGGGTTAATTTAGTTATGGATACTTTAGCTGCTCTTGCCTTTGGAGGAGAGCCAGCCCTTAAGCGATATATGAATGAAAAGCCAAAAAGAAGAGACGAGAATATTCTTTCAAAATATATGTGGTCTTCAATAGGCGTAGGGGGAATTTTTACAGCATTAGTTAGTATATTCTTCTTAACTTCTAAAACTGTTGGAGATATGTTTATAGGTGGAAGTCAAGGACTACACCATATGACTGCGTTTTTCAGCTTCTTTATTTTAACTGCAGTATTTAACAGCTTTAATGCTAGAACATCAAACATGAATATATTCGAACATATTGGTCAAAATAAAGATTTCCTAAAGGTTATGGGGCTTATTGTAATTATTCAAGTAGTTATGACATATATAGGCGGTGTGGTTTTAAGAACAACTCCTCTTGCATTAAACGAATGGTTGATTGTATTGATATTCTCAGTAATGATTATACCGGTAGACTTAATAAGAAAAACAATAATAAAAAGCGATGAAGCTCACTAAATAAATAACAAAATACCTCTATTCAGAAATGAATAGAGGTATTTTGTAGTATAATAAATGAGAACGGAGATGATAGAATGATTAATAGCACTAAAACTGTTCTTGTAGTGGATGATGAGGAAAATATAGTTAGCGTTGTAAAGGCCTATTTAGAGAAAGAAGGCTATACTGTATTAATTTCATATAAAGGTCAAGAAGCTTTAAATATATTTGATGAGAAAGAAATTGACTTTATTATATTAGACTTAATGCTGCCTGATTTGTCGGGAGAAGAGGTGTGTAAGAAAATAAGAATAAAATCAAATGTACCTATCCTAATGCTAACAGCTAAGGTCGATGAAGGTGACAGGATATATGGATTAGATATCGGGGCAGATGATTACATGCCTAAGCCATTTAGTCCGAAGGAATTAGTAGCTAGAGTTAGGGCAATTTTAAGAAGAACAGCTGGAGATAGAATAGCTACTGAAATAGTAGAACTCCATAAGGGAGATCTAACAATTAATTTTACAAATATGGAAGTGAAAAAACAAGGTAAGCTGGTAGACTTAACAGCTACAGAGTTTAAACTTTTAAGTTTATTGGCTCAAAATGTAGGTGTAGTTTTCTCGAGAGATTCATTAATTGAGAAAGTGCTTGGATATGATTATGAAGGCTATGATAGAACAATAGATACCCATATCAAGAACATAAGACAAAAAATTGAAGACAAAGATATTAAATATATTGTTACTGTTTATGGTGTAGGATACAAATTTGTGGAGGAATAGGAATGTTTAATAAACTTAAGTCTAGACTTATTTTGCTTATTATGGGTGGATCAATATTTGCTATTGTATTGGTGAGTTTTATTACTAACGTTACACTATTTAATCAGTTTGATATATACATGGCTACGAAACAGGATAAAAAAATAGATGCAGTAGTTGATATGATCTATGAAGCATATATTGCAGATGGTTCTTGGTCAAATAATGTTCTACACTATATTAACTTATCTCCTTTAACTAGTGACTTTGATATTGTAATTAAGGATAGTAAAGATAATATTATTTTTGAAGATGTTTTAGATGATACAATGATAAGTCATCATAATCGAATGATGCAAAGAATGGGACATGGGATGATGAGGAAAAATTATTCTAATAGTATGGATGAGTTAGCGAAAAATGAGGATTATGTTAAGACAAGTTATACATTAAATGTGGATAATAATAAAATAGGAACTGTTGATATTGGCTATGTAGGCCCTTTTTATGTATCTGAAAGTGATGTTATCTTTACAGAAGGAATCAATAGATCTATATTTTATGCAGCACTTATTTCAATTTTAGCTTCTATTATTTTAGGACTTTATTCATCAAAAGTTTTTTCAAAGCCTATTCTAAAAATAACTAAGGTAGCAAATGATATACGTGATGGTAAATTGGATACTAAGGTGGATGAGAATAACAATATTATTGAGTTAAGAGAACTGTCTAAATCTATAAACCATCTTTCAAAGTCCTTAGGTGAACAAGAATTATTAAGAAAAAGGTTGACTTCTGATATTTCGCATGAATTAAGAACGCCTCTAACCGTACTACAAAGCCATATTGAAGCTATAATTGATGGCGTGTGGGAACCTACTGAAGAAAGGTTAAATGTTTGTAAAAATGAGGTTGTACGTCTAATTAAACTTGTTGAAGAACTTAAATATTTAACTGATATAGATAATCGTAAAATTATATTAGAAAATAAAAGTTATAATTTGTCTAGAGAAATAATAGAAGTTGTTGAAGGTTTTAAGTCACAATTTATAGAAAAGGAAATTACTTTAAATAGTAATATAATGGAGGATGTTTTTTTAGTAGGAGATCGGGATAAAATTAAACAAGTAATTATTAATCTACTCTCAAATGCATTAAAGTTTACTAATACAGGTGGTAGAGTGGAGGTTGGATTAGAGGATAATGGAAATGAGGTAGTTATTACAGTTAATGATAATGGTATTGGCGTAGATAAAAAGGATATACCTTATTTATTTGAAAGATTATATAGAAGTGATATTTCTAGAAATAGAAAAACTGGAGGTACGGGCATAGGTCTTACTATTACTAAATCGTTAATAGAGGAACATGGTGGTAGAATTGAAGTGGAAAGTGAGAAGGATAGGGGAACTAAAGTTATAGTTAAGTTACCCAAAAAAGTAAAATAGGTAAATCCATATTACAAAAATAACTTTTTTATTTTTTTCAAAGCATTGAAATTTAAGGCCTATTAGTTTATAGTATAATTATTCATATAAATATAAAGGAGGGGACGATATATTGAAAAAATTTATTTTAATATTGGTCGCATTATTGATAATTATAAGTCCTAGTACCTTTAGTTATGCAGAGGGTGAAATAGGAACTACAGAGCAAGTTCAGTCAGAACTGGTAAAGGCAAAGATTTTAAATGTTGAACAATTAGAAAATGATCCTGATAATCCAATTTTTACAAAGCTTATGATGGTAAAAGTTGAAATATTAAACGGTGAATATAAAGGAGAACAATTTGAAATACCTCATAATTTAACTGGAAGTTATGGATATGACATTGATGTAGAACCAGGAGATAAAGTATTAGTTACAGTTGAAAAGATAGAGGATGGTAGTGTAGAGGTATATATTTCTGAACACTTAAGGGATACATATGTTTACATTGTCGCCGCAATATTTGTTGCTCTAATATTAATTATTGGTAGAGTAAAGGGCTTAAAAACAATAATTACTCTAATACTAACTATTTTATTAGTATTAAAGGGATTATTACCAGGATTACTAGCAGGCTATAATCCTATATTATTAACAATTGGTATAGCCCTTATTATTACAGTTGTAACAATTTTAACTGTTAGTGGTATGAATAGAAAAAGCTATGCGGCAATTATTGGAGTGCTAGGCGGAGTTTTTGTAGCAGGTTTAATTGCTTATGTTATAGGTTCGAAAGTTAAGCTTACAGGATTATCTAGCGAAGAAGCGGTAATGTTAATGTATATACCACAAGGAATAAAGTTTGATTTTAAAGGACTATTATTTGCTGGTATTATTATGGGTGCTTTAGGGGCAGTTATGGATGTAGGTATGTCGATTTCTTCATCTATGGAGGAGATTAGAAATGCAGATCCTACTATGTCAACAAAGACTTTAATAATGTCTGGTATGAATGTAGGTAAGGATATTATGGGTACTATGGCTAATACTCTTATATTAGCTTATACAGGAAGTTCTATCCCATTATTGCTACTGTTTACTGCTTATGAAGAAGACTTTACTAAAATTATTAATCTAGATATTATAGCTACAGAAATTATACGTGCATTTGCAGGTAGTATAGGACTTATTTTATGTATCCCAGTAACTGCATTAGTAGCAGGAGTGTTAATGGGAAAACATGAAACTGCTGAAGAAAATATAACTGATATGGATAAGATATAGGGATACCTATATCTTATTCAATATAAACAATGGCTCAGTTCACATTGGGTCTTAGGATTATTAGATATCAGATTAATGTATTAAAAAGGATGATTGAAAATGGATTTAAGAAAAATTGTATCCAGTGTTCAAAATATTTCAGAAGCAATATCTAGTGTTATAAAAGTAGATGTAACGGTTGTTGACAATAAGCTCAATAGGATTGCTGGTACAGGCTGTTATAAGTGGAGAATTGGGGAGACAGTAAGTAATAACTCTGTTTTTGGATTTGCACTAAGGCAAGGAGAAAGTTTTATTATAGAAAATCCAGGGAAGCATAGTGCGTGTTTAAGGTGTGATAATATAAGAGATTGCAATGAGTATGCAGAGGTTTGTTGTCCTATTAAGATAGAAAATCATATAGTTGGTGTTATTGGATTAATTGCATTTGAGGAAGATCAAAGAAGTGCTATTGTTAGTAATCAGAAAAATCTAATTAAGTTTTTAGACAAGATGGCAGACTTGATTTCATCTAAGCTTTTAGAACAAGAAAATACGGATAAAATTAAGCTCTTAGCAAGGGAGTTAGAAATTGTACTAAATTCTGTAGATAAAGGAATTATAGCTGTTGACAATATTGGTCAGGTACTGCGTTATAATAAAAAGGCAATTCAATTATTTAAAATTGACGAAAATATTGCTGATAAAATGAATATTAGTGATTTTATTGGAGATTTTGATTTTACATTACTAGTAAATGAATGTGTAGGAGTAAAGAATATTGAATTTATATATAACACAGCCAAACATCGTTTTAGAGGTGTTTTTGATGCTAATATTATTAATTTAGAAAATAAAAATTTTGGCTTCTTGTTTACCTTTAGTAATCTTTCTGAAGTATTAAACATTGTAAACGATATTACTACTGGAAATATTATGACTAACTTTAAGGATATTATAGGAAATAGTATGTCATTTAAGAATGTAAAGCTTAAGGCAGAAAGAGCTGCAAGATCAACTTCTACTATATTAATTCAAGGTGAAAGCGGAACTGGAAAAGAGTTATTTGCAAGAGCAATACATTTACATAGTTATCAGAATAATGGGCCATTTATTGCTATAAATTGTGCTGCAATTCCAGAACAACTTTTGGAAAGTGAACTTTTTGGATATGAGGAAGGAGCATTTACAGGTGCTATAAGAGGAGGTAAGGCCGGGAAATTTGAATTGGCCAATAAAGGAACTATTTTTCTTGATGAGATAGGAGATATGCCTCTACATTTACAAACTAAGCTTTTAAGGGTACTACAAGACCATGTGATAGAAAAGGTAGGGGGCAAAGAACTTATACCAATAGATGTAAGAATAATCGCAGCAACTAATAAGGATCTGGAAAAAAAGGTTTTAGACGGAGAATTTAGACAAGATTTATTTTATAGAATTAATGTTATACCTATTAATATTCCACCCCTTAGATATAGATTGGACGATATATTTATATTGGTCGAATATTTATTGGGAAAATGCAATGATAAGTTAGGAAAACACATTAATCAAGTTGATGAAAATGTATTTAATATTTTTATGAATTATCAGTGGCCAGGAAATGTAAGAGAGTTAGAAAATACTATAGAATATGCTGTTAATATGTGTACTACTAATATTATAGAAGAAAAAGACTTGCCTAATAGGTTAATAAGACAAAATAGGATGGGAGATAAGAGTTGTTTTGAGGGCATAACTCCTATTAAAGAATTAGAAAAAAAAGAAATTGAAAAGGCACTTCTATATTTCCAAAATAGAAATCAGTCTATTAACTGTGCAGCAAAGGCACTGGGTATGAGTAGGGCAACCCTATATAGAAAGATAAAAGAATATGAAATAAAGATAATATAAATAAAAACAGTCTCAAAATGATACGAAATATCATTTTGAGACTGTTTTTATAAAACTATTATCATTTTGAGAAAAAGTATTAAAATAATGGCTATTTTTCAATGATTTTATGTTGGCATGATAATTGCTTTTTTAAATCTATATAGTGAAATATAGACTTAAGAGGAGGTTAATTAGCATGCAATTAGAAGAATTGATATTAAGAACATTAAAAGAGGAAGTAGTACCAGCAATGGGATGTACAGATCCAGTAGCTGTAGCTTTAGCATGCGCAAAGGCTATGGAGTTAGTTAATCATAAAGAAATAATAAGTTTAGATATTTGGCTTAGTCCAAATATTTATAAAAATGGATTAGCTGTAGGAATACCTAATACCAATGAAGTAGGATTACACATTGCGTCAGCACTAGGGGCAATGGGTGGACGGAGTGAAAAGGGGCTTGAAGTACTAGAAGGGATTACTGATAAGGAAATAGAATTGGCAAATAAATTAATCGAAAGCGATAGAATTTCTATAAATATTAAAGATACAACAGAAAAAATATATATAGAAGTAAAATTGTATACTGAAAAAGGATATTCTATCGTAATTATACAGAACAAACATAATGAATTTGTTTATCTAGAAACAGACAAAAAAATAATATTAAATAAAATACAAACTGATAATGAAAATATAAAATCAATAAATCCTTTATATGAATTAAATATAAAAGATATTATAAGTGAAATTGAAAGAATAGATTATGAAAAGCTTAGTTTCATGTTGGAAGGTCTAGAAATGAATGAGAAAATAGCAATGGCTGGACTAAGTAAAAAGTCTGGTATGTCAGTAGGATTAACAATCTATGAAAATGTACAAAAAGGAATTTTAGCTGATGATTTAATGAATGGAGCTATGATGCTAACGGCAGCAGGAGCTGATGCTAGGATGTCTGGTATTAATATGCCAGTTATGAGTAGCAATGGAAGTGGAAATAATGGTTTAACTGCTATTTTACCTATTCTGGCTTATCATAAGAAATTCTCTGTCGACAACGAAAAATTAGCTAGGGCTATAGCTATTAGTCATATTTTAAATAGTTATATTAAGCACTATATAGGTAGATTATCAGCTTTATGTGGTTGTGGAGTAGCTGCTGCAACGGGAGCAAGTGTGGCTATAGCATGGTTAATGGGAGCTAAAGAACAACAAATAGATGCTGTAGTTAAAAATATGCTAGCAAATATAAGTGGTATGATTTGCGATGGAGCTAAAGTAGGTTGTGCATTAAAACTTGCAACCTCTGCATCTGCAGCAATTCAGTCAGCATTATTGGCTTTAAATGATCAAGTTGTTCCTAATAAAAATGGAATGATAGCAAATACCGCTGAGGATACTATTAGAAATCTAGGTATATTATCGGAGGAAGGAATGAACCTTACAGACCATGTAATATTAAAAGTTATGAGACAAATGGAAGCATAAAGTTAATTTGAAATATAGAAAACCCACTGATGTTTAGTGGGTTTTAGTATAATATTATTTATTTTTCATTGCCTCTTCTGCAAATTTTGTAGTAACAACTTTATCGTAGGGCACTCGCTGGTTCAACTCTCCCGCCTCTGTCATGACATCTTGAAGCCTATTTAGACCTTCTTCTGTCATTATAAGGTCCGGAGCCCAAGCGCCTATAGAACGGTATCTGTCTGCTACATTGGTTAATACATCTAAATCAGCATCTGGAAAGTGGGGTTGTAGCGACTTTGCTATCTCTTCCGCACTATGCTTTTCAACCCACAACATTCCTTTATATATTGCATTACTAAACTTTTGTATTATATCGGGATTCTTTTCTATATAGCTCTTTTTAGCACTGTATGCGGTATAAGGAATATATCCACTTTCTTCTCCGACTGAAGCAACTACAAATCCTTTACCTTCCTTTTCCATTAAAGATGCTACTGGCTCGAAGAGTGTTGTGTAATCCCCTTCTCCACCAGCAAAGGCACCAGCCATTACATCGAATTGAATGTCAGTACGCACATTTAAGTCTTTACCAGGTACTAAACCATTTTTCTTTAAAACATACTCTAATGTCATGTTAGGCATTCCGCCCTTACGTCCACCAAGTAGCTCTTTTCCTCTAAGATCTTCTAATTTAAAATTAGGGTTTGGCTCTCTAGCGACTATAAATGAGCCATCACGTTGAGTTAGTTGGGCAAAGTTAATAGCGTAATCTTCCTTGCCTTGATTATAAACATAGATTGAAGCTTCAGGACCCATAAAGCCAATCTCCACTTGATTACTCAATAGAGCTGCCATGGTTTTATCTGCACCTTTACCGTCTATAATCTCGACCTTTAACCCCTCTTCCTCAAAGAACCCTTCAGTAACTGCGATATAATGGGGTGCATAAAATACGGAATGGGTTACTTCCATTACTTGTATTTTAGTAAGTTCTGTCTTACCACTGCATCCTGATAAGCACATGGTGGCAATCATTATAAAAACAATTAAAAAGCTAAGATACTTTTTGTGTATCAATTTAATCCCCTCCAACTTAAAAATAGAAAACTATATAATCTATTATATTCTTATGTAAAATTTGTGTTACTTCACTGATAAACAAAGATAGGTGTTTAGAAGGGGTTTTACAACTGTTTGCTATCAAATGAATAAGAATTAAAAAACTGGCATAAAATCTTAGTATAGTGGGCTAGAGGGGGGATTAGATTGTTCAATATAAAGGTTAATTACGGAACTAAAAGTAGATATGGTTATATAAAAGGAGAAATTGATAATTTTAGTTGGTTTGCATTAGTTCATAAGGATGAAGTAGAATTTGGAATAAGTCCTGAAAATCTAGAAATAGGTAAAGGTAGAGTATCTAGATTATGCTTATATAAGGATATACCTATGTCAAACTATACAAAGAGACTAATTTATGCTAATTATAAAAGAGAATGGGATGTATTTAATAGAACCTATGAAAAAATGATAATGGATTTAGTTGGATATTTAGATAGGATATATTCTATTAAGGCAGTAAAATAATATAAAGCTTAAATCAAATAATTTCCGGTATAAGTTTTGCAAATTTAATGGAATATGATATTATTTATATTGTATAGTACATAGTCACAAAAATTGCTCTGAGAAGAGGTGTATTAATGAATTTACCAAACATATTGACTACCGTGCGTTTTGTGCTTATACCATTATTTGTAGGAGTATTTTTTTCACCTTTAGAAAAAAGCTTATTATATTCTGTTATAATCTTTATTCTTGCAGGAATTACAGATGTTTTAGATGGATATATTGCAAGAAAGTATGATGCTATAAGTAAGTGGGGACAAGCTATGGATCCGCTGGCAGATAAATTAATGCAGCTAACAGTACTTATCTGTTTTACATCAAAGCAGTTTATACCAATATGGGTTATAAGCATATACGGAATAAAGGAAATTTCTATGATACTGGGAGGAATTGTTCTATATACTAAGAAAGATAAATTAGTAGTCCCAGCAAATTCCTATGGAAAGATAGCCACTATAGTTTTTTATATCGCTATTTTAGCTATAGCTTTTGATTTTATATATGGTAAAGCTTTGATTATAATTGCAGCATTACTTACTTTATATGCATTTGTAAGATATGCACTCTTAGGAATACAGGAAATAAAAAAACCGCCAATTTCTGGAACACCTGAGTAAAAATTAGTGTTATAATATAATTATAGTTATGATACTTAAACATTATATTATATAATAAAAAATAAATGTGAGAAACCTATTGACAAATGCTGTTAAATGGTTATAATAATATTAAATTTTATTAAGAAATCAACAATGATGAAGAGGAGTAAATAGTACACCCTTAAGAGATAAAAACCCATAGGCTGAAAGGTTTTTTAGGGCAAAGGCTATTGAAGGTAGCTTCTGAGTTTCTACATTGAATAGAGTAGGTGTAGACGGGTAAACCGTTATATTTATTTAAGTGTCTATTCACATTATTTTTTGTAAATAGAAATTAAGGTGGTACCGCGAATATATCCTTCGTCCTTATTTTGGACGAAGGATTTTTTTATTTAAGAAAATATAAAATTTGAAGGAGGAATAGATAATGGAAAATAATTTAGAAAAGAATTATAATCCTCAGGCGTTTGAAGAACGTATTTATAAACATTGGATGGATGCTAATTATTTTAAAGCAAAAGTAGATCCAGAAAAAGAACCATTCAGCATTGTTCTACCGCCACCAAACATAACAGGACAACTCCATATGGGTCATGCACTAGATCATACACTTCAAGATATTTTAATTCGTTGGAAAAGGATGCAGGGTTATGAAGCTCTATGGCAGCCAGGCACAGACCATGCAAGTATAGCAACAGAGGTAAAGGTAGTTGAAAATATTAAGGAAGAAGAAGGACTAAGTAAGCTAGATGTGGGTAGAGAAGGGTTTTTAGAAAGAGCCTGGAAGTGGAAAGAGGAGTATGGAGGAAGAATAGTAGATCAAATGAAAAAATTGGGGGACTCTTGTGACTGGTCTAGAGAACGATTTACATTAGACGAAGGACTTAGTAATGCAGTAACAGAGGTATTTATCAAATTATATGAAAAGGGATTAATATATAGAGGAAACCGTATTATTAATTGGTGTCCAGAGTGTAAAACTTCTCTTTCAGATGCAGAAGTTGAACATGATGAGAAGGCAGGACATTTTTGGCATATAAACTATCCAATTAAGGATAGTGATGAAGTAATAGAAATTGCAACTACAAGACCAGAAACTATGCTTGGTGATACAGCTATTGCAGTACATCCAGAAGACGAAAGATATAAGCACTTAATTGGTAAATATGCAATTTTACCTTTAGTTAATAGAGAAATTATCATAGTAGCCGATGAATATGTAGATCCTGAATTTGGAACAGGAGCTGTAAAGATTACTCCAGCCCATGATCCTAACGACTTTGAAGTAGGACTAAGACATAATCTTCCTCAAATTATTGTTATGAATGATGATGCTACAATAAATGCAAAGGGTGGCAAATATGCAGGTATGTCAAGATACGAGGCAAGGAAGGCTATTGTAAAGGATTTAGAGGAACAAGGATTGTTAGTTAAAATTAAGGAGCATAGTCATAATGTAGGCCAATGCTATAGATGTGATACAGTAGTGGAACCTTTAACATCAGATCAATGGTTTGTAAAAATGGAGCCTCTTGCAGCACCAGCTATTGAAGCTGTTAAGGATGGAAGAATTAAATTTATTCCTGATCGTTTCTCTAAAACCTATTTACATTGGTTAGAAAATATTAGGGATTGGTGTATTTCTAGACAATTATGGTGGGGTCATCGTATTCCAGCTTATTATTGCTCTAGTTGTGGACACCTAGTTGTTTCAAAGGAAGCACCAACTACTTGCGAAAAATGTAATTCAAATAACTTTAAACAGGATGAGGATGTATTAGATACTTGGTTTAGTTCAGCTCTATGGCCATTCTCCACATTAGGCTGGCCAGAAGGAACTAAGGAACTTGAATATTTCTACCCAACAGATGTATTAGTAACAGGATATGATATTATTTTCTTCTGGGTAGTTCGTATGGCTTTTTCAGGACTAGAGTTTATGAATGATGTACCATTTAAACATGTATTTATTCATGGACTTGTAAGAGATGCAGAAGGTAGAAAAATGAGCAAATCCTTAGGGAATGGTATTGATCCCCTTGAAATTATAGATCAATATGGAGCAGACGCATTAAGATTTACTCTAGTTACGGGAAATTCCCCGGGAAATGACATGCGATTCCATATGGAAAAATTAGAATCTAGTCGAAATTTTGCAAATAAGTTATGGAATGCTACAAGATTTGTATTAATGAACTTAGATGTTGATTATATTGATAAGGACAGTGTAGAGTCTGAACTTACTGTGGTAGATAGATGGATAATTTCTAGACTTAATAAAGTAGCCAGAGAAATAACAGAAAACATGGATAAATTTGAGTTAGGTCTTGCTGTACAAAAACTTTATGATTTTATATGGAATGAGTATTGTGACTGGTATATAGAGTTAGTAAAACCAAGACTTTATGGTGAAGATATTAATAAGAAAAGAGCGGCACAATATACTCTAACCTATATATTAGAAAATATTTTAAAACTTTTACATCCGTTTATGCCATTTATAACAGAAGAAATATGGCAAAATTTACCTACTGTAAAAGATAGTGTAATTGTAGCAGAGTGGCCTAAGTACAAAGAAAATGAAATATGCAGTTTAGCAGAAGAGCAAATGGAATTAATCATGAGTGCAATTAAAAGCATTCGTAATGTTAGAGCAGAGATGAATGTTATACCTTCACGAAAGGCAAAGCTTATTGTTCTAACTACAAAGGATGCAATTGCTAAAACAATATTAGACAACGAGGAATACTTTAGGACTTTAGCAAGTGTTTCAGAAATTGAGTTGGCAAAAAGTAAAGATCAAATACCTTCTGATGCTGTATCTACAGTTATTCAAGGAGCTGAGCTGTTTTTACCTTTAGATGACTTAATTGACTTTGAAAAGGAAATTGAAAGATTAGAAAAGGAAAAGTCAAAACTAGAGGGAGAAATTAAAAGAGTAGTGGGTAAACTTTCTAACGAAGGATTTGTTAGTAAGGCACCAACTCATTTAATTGAGGAAGAAAAGCAAAAACAGGCAAAGTATGAGCAAATGCTAAATAGCGTGTTAGAAAGATTAGAATCATTAAAAAATAGAGGATAAACAATATAAACAGTAGCCTGCATTTAATGTAGGCTATTTTTACTTAATAAAAAATAAGATTTAATATATATTCAAACTTTGATATTATAATTAAAAGACTAAATATTATAACATTTAGAATGGAGTGGAAAAATGAATTATCAAGAAGCCTTAGATTACATTCATGGAACTTATAAATTTGGTAGTAAATTAGGTTTAGAAAATATAAAGTATTTATTAAGCCTATTAGGTAATCCACATAAAGAACTAAAGATTATCCATGTAGCAGGAACAAATGGTAAAGGATCAACCTCTTCATATATACATAGCATATTAAAAGAAGCAGGATATCGTGTTGGACTATATACCTCACCATACCTTGAAGAATTTACCGAAAGAATGAGGATAAATGATGAAAATATTCCAAAGGATAAACTGGCTAATATAACCGCTATTGTTAAAGAGAAAATAGAGGGAATGGTAAAGGAAGGGAAAAATCATCCTACGGAGTTTGAAGTTGTAACAGCTATAGCATTTTACTATTATGCTAAGGAAAATATAGATTTTCTTGTATTAGAAGTAGGGCTTGGTGGCAGGTTGGATGCGACTAATGTTGTAGAAGATCCACTTCTATCTGTAATCACACCTATTGGACTGGATCATACAGAATATTTAGGAGATACACTAGATAAAATTGCATATGAAAAAGGCGGTATAATTAAAGAAAATAGCTTTGTATTATCTTATCCTCAAGAAGCGGAAGTTATAGAGGTATTTAGAAATTTATGCACGGAAAGAAATAGTAAACTTTTTGTAACAAGCTTTGATGAGTTAACCATACATAAAAGTACTATAGAAGAACAAGTTTTTTCAGTAAATATATTAGGTAATGTTTATGATAATATAGAAATACAATTAGTTGGAATCCACCAAATATATAATGCTTGTACAGCTATTGGTGCAGTTGAAGTTTTGCGTAAGTATAGAAATATTAATATTAGCGATGAAGCAGTATTAGGTGGGCTTTGTAATGTAAAATGGCCAGGTCGCTTCGAAGTTTTACAAAGAGGTCCAGTAGTAATTATTGATGGAGCACATAATCTACATGGTGCAGAAGCGCTTAGAAAAAGTATAGAGGCTTTACTAAAAGATTATAAAATTACTTTTGTTATAGGAATGCTTCAAGACAAAGATGTAGAAGGAGTGCTTAAGGATCTTATACCTTTAATGAATAAGGTTATTGCTACAAGGCCAGCTAACCCAAGGGCTATGAAGGCCATAGATTTGGCAGACAAGTTAAAGGTATTTGGAAAAGAAACCTATGTAAGTGAAAATATTAAGGAAGCAATAAACATGGCTATTGAAGAAACAGAAGCAAATGAAGCGATTGTTTTTGCAGGTTCACTTTATATGATAGGAGAAGTAAGAAAATTATTAATTAAATAAACCGTAGATTTAGGTATTAGATTTAAAATCTCTTATCATGATAAGAGGGAATATTATTACTTTAATAAAGAAAAGATATAACACGTATCCCCTGTCACATATATAAAATGCAATCATAAGATAATAAATATAGTTGAGTAGTCGGAAATATATTTTGTATACTTTTGATTGAGAGGTGATGGGATGAAGTGTTTATCCAATGACACTTTAATCATTTCTAACTTCTCCGATGATTCTATTTCCGTTATAGATTTAGTCGGAGGAAGAGAAATTCAAAGAATTAAATTATGCTATAATGGACAATGCTCTTCATCTTCACAATTCGGGCCTCATCATATTGCTTTAGATGAAAGAAGTAAACTTTTGTATGTTCCTAATAGCTGGCACAGCAGTGTTTCTGTAGTAGATTTAACTAGTGAGAAGATAATTGATACTATCTTTGTAGGAAGTTGTCCAAGTCAAGTTATCCTATGCCCCAAATACAATCATATATACGTGGCAAATACGGATTCTAATAGTCTTTCAATTTTAAGTATGGATAATCTGAAATTAATTATACAGCTTCCTACAGGAGAAATGCCTCACGGTATGGCTATGACAAATGATCAGGAGCGTATTTTTATAGGTAATTATGGTTCTGGCGAGATAACTGAGATTGAAACTAGAACAAACGAAAGACTTAAAAACCATAAGGTGGAATGTAACCCATGGCATTTAAGAATCGATGCCAGTGGTGAGTTTTTATTTGCAGTTAATTATAGTGATCAATTTAGCAGAAAAGGAAAGGTAGTTATTTACGAAACAAAAACATTAAAAGAAATAAAAACAATAACTATTGGCAAAATGCCAGTTGAAGCAACTAGTGATAAAACAAATGAATACTTATATATTACAGATTCTGATATGAGCTGCGTTCATATATATGATATACAAAATAATAAATATTCTGGAGAGATTAAAGTTAATTCTATGCCCCATGGTATAGAATTAGATAGTGAAAAAGGAAGACTGTTTGTTACTAGTATACAGAAAAATACAGTTGATATAGTTGATACACATACAAGAAAAGTGATACAAAGTATATCAGTAGGTAAAGAGCCCACTAGCATAATTAAAAAATCCTTTATTTAAAGTGTTATTACCTATACAATTCATATAGCTGGCATATTTCTACATAGTAGATATTATGCCAGCTAATACTTTAAACAAAAAACTATTCAATTAATAGATTAATAATTTGACCATACAGGCTTGGAGCACTTTCGCGCCATTTTTCACAAATTTGTTTTGCATGTTTATTATTAGCTACACTTAATTTTAAATTAATAATAGGCATGTCTTTCTCAATTACTCCAAGCTTAACTAAATATTCATCATCTTTTATCTTTATGTAATCAGCCTTAACTTGTGTGTTCTTTATAAACTTTTCTTTTTGAACATTTAACAATTGATCTATTCGATCAATTTGAGATTTTGGGATACGATTGACAAAATAGCTTAATGTGCTTTTTCCCTTTTCTGTAATTATGAAAATATGTTCATTATCCTCTTGCTTTTCAATAATAAACTTTGAATCCTTTAGCTCACCTAAAAATTGTTGAAGCATAAAATAATTCATAATATCATTTTCTAAAACAAACTGAGTAATCTGTGGGTTTGACATTGGAAACTCAATACGATCAAATATATGAAGAAGAAGCAGTTTGTTTTCTGCTAACTGTTGAGAGTTATTGGTAAACATAAATACACCTCTTTCTAAAAACGTTTAACCTTTATATAATATATTAATCTATTTATAGTGATTTTTAAAGTATAATTGTTGAAATGAATTATAATATATAATTTTTAATCTGAAAAATGAGATGATATTTTAAAGAAGGCACTGAAAAGCATAATCTTTCAGTGTCTTCTTTAAATAGACTATTTTTTAATATATTGGATCTATTATAAGTAATAAAGGTGTAAATGGCATTATAAAAGAAGACAAACTAGGCTTCTACAATATATATTTAAGCTAAGCGTTAGGATATTAATAGAACAGTTAGATGATCTGAATTAGAAAAGGTTCTATATAAAACTAATAATTTTAATGAAATTATTTCATGTGTCATAATATGTTCTACAAAATCATATGGTTATCATTGAATAATATACAAATATATGGTAATGTATTTTTGGACATAAAACAAGGATATGGTCTTATAGGGTCTGAAGCTGTAGGTTCAATTTGGTATTAAACAGATGCTTATTCACTATTTCTAGCATATAATCATTAGATGGAGAAGAAATTCTCCATCTAATAATTTTATAAAATTTGCAATTTAAAGGGGAATTTAAATGATTACCTTAATAAGAAAAAATTTTAAGTTATTTTTTAAAAGTATATATTTAGCATTAGGATTCTTTATATTTTCTATTGTAGTAAATGTGTATTTAATTGAAGGTATTTATAAATTGTCAATACATAAAGATGCACTATATTATCTAATTCATAGTCAAAAAATTAGCATAATTTATTTTGTTTTCTTTGTATTTATATCCTATGAATACTTAGTAAAAAGTAAAAATGAAAGCATATTAGAATGTTTTTCAGTGATAAACAATGGAAAATTTAAATTGTATTTTTCCAAATTAGCAGTATTGGTAATTATAATAGTAATAATGACTTTAAATATAATGATATATAATTATGTTGCATATTTTGTTATGAATGTAAACTCATTATCTTATGCGTATCATATATTCTTAAATAATTTTTTAAATGTTTTTTTAGTATCATTTTTAGGTGTTTGTATAGGGACTGTAACTTCCTTATATTTAAAAAGGTTTCCTGCATATCTTATAATGATATTCTCAACAGTTTTAATAAGTCCTATTTTTGAATCCGTACCTTATATACTCTTTATGGGTTTTGAAGTAAATATATATCCACTTAGAGAAATATTTAATATTTTACCTCCAAATTTAGATTGGGTTGAAGAAGAACTATATGGATTGTCTATAGAGTCTTATAGATGGAACCTATTAATATTTTGGATATGTTTTTTGAGTTCCTTTGTATTGTTAAAATTAAGCACTAAAAAATCTAAATTATTAAATTTTGTAGCCATAATATTACTATCTTTTTCACTTATCAATTTGTATTCATATACTAAACCAGGTAGCATAGTAAAGAAAGATTATAACCCTAACAGTTTTGTGGCCTTTGATGAATTGTATTATATAAAGGATGTTCAAAAAGAAGAAAATGTAGAATTTAATATTTTAGCATATGGTATGGACCTTACTATAGGCAGGCAATTACATAGTGATATAAAAATTTCCTTAGATGAAAAAGAATATTTAAATAGCTATAAATTTACCCTATATAGAAATTATAAGGTTGAAAAAATACTTAGTAAAAAAAATGAAATATTAGAATTCAGAAGAGAAGGCGATTACCTAGAAGTATTTAACCCTACTAATGAAAAACTAGAAGAAATAAGAATTTTATATAGTGGATATAGTCCAGTATTTTATAGCAATTCTCAGGGAGTTTTACTTCCAGGCTGTTTTCCCTACTATCCAATAGAAGGATATAAAAAAATATATTTGAAGGAACAATCTTCATATATTCCAATAATAAGAGATGATAATATTAAATTTAATGTATCCACAAAATCTAACTTAGATATTTACTCAAACTTGCAAAAAGACAATAATAATTTCTTTGGTGAAGCACAAGCGGTTACCTTAATTGGAGGTTTTGTAGAAGAAAAGAATATTGGAAATAATATTTTTTATGGTTTAACTTTAGAAAAATTAAATACCAATGCTTTATTAGATATTAACAATATATTGGAACCATACAAAAACATGTTTCTAGAAAATGAGGAATTTAATATTACTGGTAAAAAAATTTTTCAATCTCCAGCTACATTTACTAGTCGTGTAATGGATAATGGTTTAGTAAGTTTTAAAGACCATATTTTTATATATGGTTTAGATAAAGAAAATTTAGTACAAGGTTTCTTGCAATCTACTATACCGCAAGATATTAAAAAAATTGAGATTAAAAGTATATTCTTTGACTATCTTTTATATAAGAATAGAATTCTTAATATCCCAAAAGAAGAATTAGAAAATAATAAATCTTATGAACTACATAATTTATTTTTGAAAAAGATAAATGAATTAGGGGAAAATTATGTTCTTAAAAATACTTATGACTTTTTAAGAAATAAAAATGATACAAGAGATTCAACTACATTTATTAGGGACTTAACAAAAGGAGGTCATTAAAGTGTTAGAGATTTTAGATTTAAATAAATCATTTAAAAAAAAAGAAGTATTGAAAGAGATCTCTATAAGTTTAAAAACTGGAGTATATGGACTTTTAGGTCCAAATGGAGCAGGCAAAACAACGTTAATTAGGTGTATAGTTAACTTGTATGATATCACTAAAGGAAATATAAGATTTCAAGGAATAGACGTTACTAATAATAATGCATTTTCAAAAAACATAGGATATCTTCCACAAAAATTCGGATTATTTAAAGAATTAACGGTATATGATAATCTTCAATACTTTGCTGTTCTAAAAAAAATATCTAAGGAATCTATGGACACTTGTATTAAAGAGAGTTTGAAAAAAGTTAATTTACAAGATAGAGTTAATAATAAAGTATCGACTTTATCTGGTGGGATGGTTAGAAGACTAGGTATTGCACAAGCAATATTAGGAAATCCTCAAATAATAATTTTTGATGAACCAACTGCTGGACTTGACCCAGAAGAAAGAATAAGATTTAAAAATCTTTTGTCCTCTATAAAAGAGGACAAGATAATTATAATTTCTACCCATATTGTAGAAGATGTTGAAACATGTTGCAATAAAATGATAATCATGAATGATGGCAAAATATTTAAAATGGGAAATAGCGAAGAAATTATATCTATAGCAAGAGGAAAAGTTTTTGAAGTAAAACAAGGAATAGGAATTGATTCTAATTGGTATGTTGAAAAAACTTTTTTTAGAAATGGAGAAGAGTTTTTAAGGGTACTTTCAAACAAAAAAGAAGGACACAAAAGTTTAGAACCTACTATCGAAGATGGATATATGTGCATATTGAAAGGAATATAATATAATGAACATAAAACCCATATATTTTTCTTTCAAAAATTTAAAGATATATTATTTTATTCCTTTATTTATTTTATATGTTTTTCTACCTATTTTAAGTGTTGGAATAGTTTATATGTCAGGTAGTATAGAGAATTCTTATTTTCTGATATTTAGAGAAGTGGAAAAGTATATACCTATTTTATCTTTGTGGTGGATTACTTTTATATTTAAAAAATATATTGAAGGAGATGGAAATGAAATTTTATATTGTATTGACGAGTCCGGCAAAGTTAAGGTTTTTCAAATACTTTTAATATTCATCTGGTATATTATACATATTAGTATACTTTTTTTAGGGTATAGTATATTTTGGGATAATGTATTTTTAGAGTTCTTAAAAACAATTATTCAATGTTTCTTTTTTATTTCGTTATTGTATATGCTAATCTATACTTTAAAGTCAACTACTATTAGTTTTATGATTTTACTTATATACGAATTGTTTGCAATTTTTATAAATTCTGAGATCGCTAATTATATAAGTATATTTGAGAATGGTGAAAAAATAATTTTAAAAACTATTACCACAAAATATTTGTTAGTTTTATTAGTGTCACTCGTTTTCTTAATGATTGGTGTGTATAAAAACAAGAAATTCTGTTATTAAAAATATCATTTCTATATATTTTTACTGTTATTAGGAATAACAAGTCATTTGTCTTATACACTGCTGAAAAGTATTAGACAGCATATATATAATTTGCAGACTAAAAAATGAGATGCTCTCTAGAGCATCTCATTTTTTATGATAAATATTTTATATTAAACTATAATTTTATTATTTTCCACTCATTTGTCTTTGAGCCATTTCAACTAAACGTTTTGTCATATATCCACCAACGTATCCATTTTGTCTAGCTGTTAAATTACCCTTGTCTACTCCATCATAATTAGAAAGACCTAACTCACTAGCGATTTCTAACTTCATTTGATTAAGAGCTTGACGAGCTTCTGGAACAACAACTTTATTTCTTGAAGCCATAATTTTCTCCTCCTCATCTGAATTATATTTTATCAACATCTTTCGATGTTGTATATATAATTTAACCACTTTTGATAGTGAATATGTTAGAAGTTTTTTCATAGATTAATTAATTATACCAATGCTTCAAATTTCAATAAAAACATAGGATGGATAAATTTCCACCCTATGTGGAGGTTTTATTTGGAGTGTAATTCTACAATCGTTTCTTTACCATGGTCATAGATATTTTCTAATTGGCCTGGTTTAGGCTTAAATTCTCTGTTAAAATGTCGACCATCATATCTAAAAGTACGAGAACTAGCTTCTACACGGTGACCATTCACATTTGTCCATTGGCTTTTACGAATAGACATAAATACACTCCTTTCGTAATTAGAATGAATAAAGTCATTCATAATTAGTTTTAACTTAAAATTTTTTAAAATGTGTATTAATTATTGGTAATATTAAAATTATTATTTTTTTATAATCCATTGTACTGCGCTTACAATAATGCCTGTGAAGGGAAGAAGAATTAGGGTACTAAAAATATTAAAAATTGTATGAGCATTAGCGATTTGTCTTGATGGATTAAGTGGTGATAAAGAAACTGATATTGCACATAATAAATTGATAAAAGGGAAAATTAAAGCTACACCCATAATATTAAAAAAAAGATGGACAAAAGCAGTTTGTTTAGCAGCTCTATTTAAAGATAAACTTGATATTATAGATGTTATACAAGTACCAACATTCATACCAAGCATAATTGATACAGCGGAATACATGGATATTGACCCATTGCTAGCTAATGTTTGTAGAATTGCTACACCTGTACTACTGCTTTGCAGTATGGATATAGCAGAAAAGCCTATTAAAGCACCTAATATAGGCGTTTTTCCAAACTCTTCTAAAATTTTTTGAAATGCTAATATATCTTTTAGAGGTGAGAGACCTTGAGTTAATAGATCAATACCAATAAATATAAGAGAAAAACCTATTAATACTTCTCCTATATAACAAATTTTTTTATTTTTAGATGTCAAATTAATTAAAATACCCAATATAAATGGAATAAATGAGTATTTACCCATATTAAACGCTATTAACTGGGATGTTACAGTTGTGCCTATATTGGCTCCCATAATAATTGGTGTAGCTTGGTAAAGTGTGAGTAGATTAGACTGAACAAGACCAACTAAGATAACTGTCATACCGCTGCTGGACTGTAAAATCCCTGTAATGATACAGCCTATTAAAACTCCTAATAATGGATTAATTTTTAGATTAATAAGCATATATCTAAATCTACTAGATGTAAATCGATTTAATCCTTCTGTAAGAAATCTCATACCTAATAAAAACAATCCTAAACCTATAGATGT
Source organism: Alkaliphilus flagellatus (assembly GCF_018919215.1). NCBI lineage: Bacteria > Bacillati > Bacillota > Clostridia > Peptostreptococcales > Natronincolaceae > Alkaliphilus > Alkaliphilus flagellatus. The sequence goes on along the minus strand of NZ_JAHLQK010000004.1, from coordinate 255,237 downwards.
AGCAGAAATAATCTCAAACAATAAAAACACCCCCCAGGTTAAATATACGTAGGAGGGCTTACATATAAAACAATAATTAAAAAATTAGTTGAAGCTTTAATAATCTTTGCTTAAGTTCTTCTATTATTTCAATCTCTTCAGCCTGGCTATTCGCATTGAATGTAACAGATAGTCGTAAATAGGCTCCAGCATCATCCCAAGGTACTGTAGATATTAATGAACTTCTTATTAGATAATCTGAAACTTCTTCCGCAGTTTTAAAAATAATACCGGATTTAGTTCCTTTTGGTATAGGGACATAACAATAGAAAGTTCCTTTAGGTTTTTTAGCAGAGAATCCTACTTCGTTTAAGGCACTAACTAATAGATCAAGGCGTCTAGAATATCTTTCACAGTTTCTTAAGCTAATTTCATTATTATTTAATGCATAAATAGCTGCTTTCTGTATAGCTCTAAACTGGCCAGAATCTGTATTATCTTTTACTGTTCCATAAGCCTTAATAGCTAATGGGTCACCTACAATAAAAGCTAATCTCCAACCTGTCATATTATATCCCTTAGATAAACCATGAAGTTCCACTCCAACATCTTTAGCTCCTTCAACAGATAAAAAGCTTAAAGGGTCACATCCATCAAAGGTAATAGGCGCATAGGCGGCATCAGACACAACAATGATATTGTTTTTATATGCAAATTCTACTACTTCTTTATAAAATTCTTTAGTTGCGACTTGTCCAGTTGGATTATTAGGATAGTTAATATATAATAGCTTAGCTCGTTTTAAAATATCTTTAGGAATTGTAGAAAAATTAGGATAGAAGTTATTTTCTTTATATAGAGGTAGGGTATATACATCACCTCCAAGATAACGAGTATAGGTTGAAATTATAGGATAACCTGGAGTTGTTGTGAGGGTAATGTCTCCATGATTAATAAAACACATAGGTAGTATTGATAAAATGGATTTAGACCCTATTCCATGAATTATATCGGTTGAAGGATTGATGTTTTTTAGACCATAGATTTTTTCTAGATATTTGGCAGCTGCTTCTTGAAATTCGGGAATACCATTATCCGCATATAGGCGATTTTCTGGCTTGCCAGCTTCCAATGACAGTGTATTTACAACTCCTATATCTGCTGGTTTGTCTGGTTCGCCTATACCAAGATCTATTAAAGATAGATGAGGGTGCATCTTTATGGCATCTTCTTTTGCCTTTTTAATCCTTGCAAATTTATATACCTCTGTTTTTTTACTAAACATTTTACCCCCAAGACGTTCTGAAATCTTGTCGGCATAAAAGCTCATTCTGTCTCCTCCTTACTATTTTAATTAATAAATAAATGTTATCTTAATGAAATAGAATCCTTCCAATTATTCTATTAACCTAACACTGGTTTTGATACAGTAATTATGCATAAAACAAGTTATAAGGAATAAACTTTAATATAATCTTTAGTACAGGGGGAGTAATATGAAGGTATATATTTTACAGAAAAGGATTCTATCAATTTTTCTATGTACTGTGCTAGTCTTAGGGGGATTGATGGTTTACTCGAGAACTACTGAGGACGGTATAATAGGGGTTTTTTCAAATCAAAAGAGATTACCTATTTATAGTGTAGAAACCAACGATAAAAAGATAGCCATAAGCTTTGACGCAGCATGGGGTGATGAATTTACAGATGATATACTAGATACATTAGACAAGTATAATGTTAAAACAACATTCTTTTTAGTAGCATTTTGGGTAGACAAATATCCAGATATGGTAAAGAAAATTTATGATAGAGGACATGAAATAGGTAATCATTCAACTACTCATCCTCATATGTCTAAGTTAACTAAGGAACAAATAGCTAATGAATTAAAGACTACTGGAGATAAAATTGCAAAAATAACTGGGAAAGATCCTGTAGTTTTTAGACCACCTTTTGGTGATTATAACAATTTATTGATTGAAACAGCGGAAGAGCTAAACTATCATACAATTCAGTGGGATGTAGATTCTTTAGATTGGAAGGAAATGGGAGTACAACCGGTAGTAGATAGAGTTACTAGAAATGTAAAAAAAGGTTCTATAGTATTGTTTCATAATAATGCTAAATATGTAAGTGAATTTTTACCTCTAGTTCTTGAAAAATTGCAGGAACAGGGATATGAAATAGTTCCTGTCTCAGAGTTAATTTATAAAGAAAATTATACAATTGATAATACAGGAAGACAACAAAATAATTAAAATCCCTCGTATAACGAGGGTATTTTTTTGACTGTGTATAATTGGCCTTTGAAATACAAAACATAAACAATATTAACTCTAACCGATTAGGATAGTGGGAGGATATACACTAATGATGATAGATGGCATAAAAATTAAAGGAATAACTTCGGATTCTAGACAAGTTAGAAAAGATTATGTATTTGTGGCTTTAACAGGGGAAAACAAAGATGGAAATAAATTTATTGATGAAGCGGTAGAAAGTGGTGCGGTTATTGTTTATACAGAAAAGGATATTTATAGAAAAGATTGCATCGTAAAAAAGGTTAATAATGGAAGAAAAAAACTTGCTGAACTGTGCAACGAATTTTATGGTTATCCATCAGAAAAATTATTAGTTATTGGAGTTACAGGTACAAATGGTAAAACAACAACTACTAATTTAATTTATCATATTCTTAAGGAAGCTGGGATCGCTGTTGGCATAATAGGGACCTTACATATTAAAATTGGTAAAAAACAATACCCATCAAAATTAACTACTCCAATTACAGAGGATATTTACTACTATTTAAATAGAATGGTAGAGGAAAACATAAGGGTTGCGGTATTAGAAGTATCTTCCCATGGTTTAAAAACTGACAGAGTTTATGGAGTTAAATTTGATATTGCAATACATACAAATATTAATCAGGATCATTTAAACTTTCATAAAACTATTACTGATTATATTAAGTCTAAAAAGAAATTATTTGATAGCTTAGCAGCAGGCAAAATTGCTTTAATAAATCATGATGATAATTATGGACTAAAAATGTTGGAAGGAAATAATGAAATATTAATTATTAGTTATGGATTGAGCTCCAAATCTACGGTTACTGCTTCTAGCATCGATACGGATTTCTTAACATCTTTTAACTATTGTCTACAAAGAGGTATTACAACATTATCTGGAGTAGAAATAGAAGTATTTGAATATCCAATTAACTCTAACCTATTAGGAAATCATAATATTTACAATGCTCTATCAGCTATTAGTACATGCTTATTACTAGATGTTCCGATTGAAAAAATAGCGAAGGCTATAAAAAGTTATCCCCCTGTAACAAGAAGGATGGAAATTATCTACAAAGATAAATATACTGTTATAGATGATTATTGTCATAATCCTGCTAGTTATGAAGCTGTATTTCATACCATACAAACTCTTCAGTATAATAACCTTTATATTGTAAATGGTATTAGAGGAAATAGAGGATTAGATATTAATCGTAGAAATGCTGAAGTTTTAAAACAATGGTATGAAATACTAAATGTAAGAAAACTTATTATTACAGATAGTGTAGATTGTGTAGATAATCTTAATCGGGTAAGTAACGAAGAAAGACAAGCATATTTTGAAGTACTAAAAGATAGTTTATTTTTGTTTAAATATGAAGCATCTTTAAGAAATGCTATAAAAGAAATACTTAAGGAATTAAAGCCTAATGATATACTTTTATTGTTAGGAGCACAATCTATGGATAAGGGGAAGAGTATATTTTTAGACTTAATTAATGAAAAAGAAAGTATTAATATAATTCAGCAACAATCAAAAATATATGATAATATTTTTGATAACCATTAATTTTTTAGTCATTAAAAATTTAGTATTATTTTTCACTAAAGAAAACATAATTTAGTCCCACTCTGAATAAACATGTTTATAGATTAGTCCAAAAATATTATAAACATAAGAATAGAAGGGAGAGTGGGGTAAGATGACACTTGATCATCTTATGGATACGAATGTTGTAACAATAGTGGGAAAGGTTGTTGGAGAAAAAGAGTTTAGTCATGAGATTTATGGAGAGGGATTTTATACATATAATATAGAAATACCTCGACTAAGTGATGCAGTAGATCAACTACCTTTAACAGTATCAGAAAGGTTATTGGTAGGGCTAGACTTAGAAGATGGGGATATGATTAGGATAGAGGGACAGTTAAGGTCCTATAACAAATTTATAGATGGTAGTAACCGTCTAGTATTAACTATATTTGCTAGGGATATTATTCCTTTTGAAGGTGAGGAAGAATTAAAGAATCCTAATGAGATTTTCTTAGAAGGATATATTTGCAAGGCTCCGGTCTATAGAGAAACACCTTTTGGCAGGGAAATTACAGACCTGCTAATTGCGGTAAATAGACTTTATAATAAGTCCGACTACATACCAACAATAGCTTGGGGAAGAAATGCAAGGTTTTCTTCTAAGTTAAATGTTGGAGATCAAATTCGAATTTGGGGACGGATACAAAGTAGGCAATATCAAAAGAAATTCTCAGATGGAAATGTTCTAAATAAAATTGCATATGAGGTTTCTATTTCTAAAATGGAAAAAGTTAATGAAAATGAAGAAGAACACACTATCCCTTAGGATGGTGTGTTCTTCTTCGTTTTTATATTAGAATAAGAATTTTTTATTAAAAACTTTTCAAATAATAGAATAAATAATATAATCATTTGGAAGGAGGTATTAAAATGACTAAATACATCGTACCAATCCTGATTTTATTTATTATATTAATATCTATACAATACTCTATAAATAAGGTTATTGTTTTATTAAAAGAGATTAAGGAAATATTAATCCAGCTAAAAAAACAATAAGCATAATCAATTAAAGTTAAAACAAATAAAATTTTATAAAATAATTAACATATAAAAATCTAATACTTATTGTAGGAATATTTGACAAGGATTTTTATTTGCATTAAAATGTTAATAATATGGTTTTATTGGAGGGAAAGTTAATGGACATAGATAAAAAGGTATGGGAAGTACTTTGTTCAGAAGAAGACATTTCAAATAGACTTAAGGAATTAGGACAAGAAATTTCTGATGCTTATAGGGATAAAAAATTATATGTTGTTTCATTACTTAGAGGTAGTTTTGTTTTTACGGCAGACTTAGTAAGAAAATTTGATATTCCAGTTAAAATAGACTTTATGACAACATCTAGTTATGGTCATGGAACAGAAAGCAGTGGCTCAGTAAAAATTGTTAATGATATAAAAGAAAATTTAGAGGATTACCATGTACTAGTAGTAGATGATATTACAGACTCAGGCTTAACTATGAAATATGTAATGGACCATTTAAAAACAAAAAATCCTGTTAGTGTAAAATGTTGTGTATTATTAGACAAACCAGAACGTAGGAAAGTAGAAATTGATCCAGATTATGTAGGATTTACTATTCCAGATAAATTTGTTGTAGGTTATGGATTAAACTATGGAGATTATTACCGCAATATTCCTTATGTATTCGTTGTAACTGATAAAGATAGATAGAAGAATATGAAATAAAGCACTTCTTAAAAAAGAGGTGCTTTATGCTATGCATAAATGTTTTAATCGTAAAAAAATAGTTTTAATGTATGGAGTACAAGTATTTAGTAATATAATAAAATAAATAGGTGGATTAGTAGATTAATAAATAAAGGAGAGAATAAAATATTATGAATGATATGTTAAATAAAAAAAGGTTAAAGGTATTAGATGCAAATCTATTATATCTTATTGGGGCTATATTGTTTTGGACCTTAGGGGCTTATGTTCAAAGAAGAAGTCTGCAAAGTGGATTAATAATTACACAATATGTTATTATACTTTTACCGCCTATAATCTACATCAAAGCAAAAAAACTAAACATAAAGGAAACTCTTAAACTAAATAAAATAAGTTTTAAACATGGATTCTTAGTGGCTTGTATCACTATTTTAACTTATCCAGCGGCAGTTTTTGCAAATACATTACTAATGACTATAATGAGTCTAATAGGAAATCTAAACATACCACAATTACCTACTGCTACAAGTAGTAGTGAATATTTAATACTTATGTTTGTTATATCTATATCAGCAGGTATTTGCGAAGAAGTATTTTTTAGAGGATTTATTTTATCTGGTTACGAAAGAATGGGAAAGAAAAGAGCAATTATTTTATCAGCAGTTTTATTTGGATTTTTTCATTTTAACTTATATAATTTAATGGGTCCAATAGTACTAGGTTTAGTTTTTGGGTATTTAGTTGTAGAAACAAACTCTATTTTTGCTGGCATGATTGGACATATAGTTAATAATGGGTTTGCTGTTACTTTAGGGTTTATATTAAATTTAGTTTCTGAGCTTCTTCCAGAGATGGATACAGCTAGCGAAGCTGCTGTGGAACTACCGACGTCTATAGCTATGTTAAGCAGTACTATTGTGTTTGGAGTTATTTCTGCAGTAACCGTGCTAATTGCTTATCAACTTGTTAAGATTATAAAAAAAGATCGTGTTGAATTAAATTCAAAAGTATGTAGTGAGGAGACAAAGGTAGAAGTAAAAGGAGTCGAATTTACACCTTTAATTTTTACAGGTATTTTATTTATTATTATAGCAATAGTACAAATAAAAGAAATCATCTCTTTGGGTTAAGTATACAGAAAGAAATAAGGGTGATCTAAAAAAGATCATCTTTTTTTATGGGTAATTTTAAATAAAATGAAACATACTAAATCTAAATAAGAATTAGGAGGTTTTTTATGAAAAATACAAATACGCTAATTATTTTTGGCCATCCAAATCCAGATAGTTTTAATGGAGCTATATTAAAAGCTATAGAAAATAAGCTTAAAGAAAAACAATATAAATTTATTTCTAAAAATTTATATCAATTAAATTTTAATCCTATTTTAACTATGAATGATTTCGCAAGAATGAGAAATTCTACTGTAACTGATGATATAGCAATAGAGCATAGTGATATTGAGTGGGCTAAAAATATTATATTTATATATCCTGTATGGTGGGCAGGTCAACCTGCTATTGTTAAAGGATGGATTGATCGGGTGTTTAGTCGAGGATTTGCTTATGCTCCACAAGAAGATGGAACAGTAAAAGGATTATTATCAGATAAGACAGTTATGGTTTTTACTACATCTGGTTCTAGTGAAGAGAATATGAACCAGTCAGGTATATCTGCCGCCATGGAGAAAGTGATGATGGAAGGAATATTAGGATTCTGTGGTATAAGCACTATGCTATATAAAAATTTATATGAGATTCCCGCTACAACTGATGAAGAAAGAAAAATAATGCTAGATGAAATAGATTATTTAATTAATGCACTTTAAAAGCAGTATAAGCAGGAAGGAGAATTAGATGATTATAAGGTTAGTAATGATTGCAGTTACACCGACTATTGCCTTAGCTATAGGTATATATTTGGCTGATAGATATGATAGAGAACCATTGCCACTGTTATTTCGTGTTTTTGCCTTGGGGGCATTATCTGTAATACCAGTAATGTTTGTAGAGAGAATTTTACTTTCGATTAATATTTTTCCGGGGATATTTTCTATAGTCTATACTGCATTTATTGTAGCTGGGCTAACAGAAGAATTTTTCAAAAGATCTGCAGTCTTGTATGGTGCCTACAATAATAAAAACTTTAATGAAAAGCTTGATGGTATTGTTTATAGTGTGTTTGCTGCCTTAGGATTTGCTACAGTAGAGAATATTATGTATGTTGTTTTTCGTTATACAGGAAATTACTATGTTGGAATTATGAGAGGAATCTTATCTGTACCTGCCCATATGTTATTCGGTGTTACTATGGGCTACTATTTATCTTTAAGTAAATATACACAAGAAACAGGGTTAAAAACATATTATTATAAAAGATCATTATTAATGCCTGTGATTTTACATGGCCTATTTAACTTTATTTTGATGGCACGAATTCCAATTTTGATGGTGTTTTTTATTCCATATGTTATTTATCTGTGGATTAACAATTTAAGAAAATTAAACCAATATACACGAGATAGCAAAGATAGATACAATAGAATAGAGGATGAAGAGAAATAAAAAGGGTAGTAGAATTTTAAATTCTGCTACCTTTTGTTATGTATGGAATTATAAAAATATTAATAACTAGATGTTTCTAAATTTTATTTCTTCTGTCCTGCTATAATTTTAACCATATCTTCTATTGTAGCATTAGTAGGAATTTCAAATGAACCAGATTTTAGTCTATGTGCAAGGTTTAAGTTTTCAGCCGTTTGTATAAAGTCTTTTGTATCATCTATCAATCCGTTTTCTTTTAATATTTTTGCAATACCTGATCCAGGTGTGCCATTAGGGATAGACACTGTTTTTTGTTCTGATGTAATAATATTATCAGATTGTATATCGTTTTCCTTAGATTCTATATTATCGGTTGTTCCCTCAGTTGTACTTTTATCTTTATCACTATCTTTTTTTTCAACTTCTTCATTTTCTTCTATATTAGCTTGTTTATCATCATTTTCTGATATGGGATTATTATTTTTGTCTTTGGTAATACTAACTGGTTCATCTGCTAATACAGTATTTGAAGAATCAGAAAACCAACTTCCTAAGTTCCATGAAAGCACAACAAACATTACACTGGCTACAGCTATAGCAAAAAAAACATCTGAAAAATCATGAAATAAATCTTTTATCCTCTCCAACTGAATCAGCTCCTCATTAAAATCTATATACCTTAGAATATCATAAAGAAATAAAATCATCAATATTGATATGATAATAAAAAAATTGGTAATATATAAAACAATGTAAATATATATCTAAAATTAAAGTATTTAAAAATGAAATAATAGTAAATTACATAATATCTATATTACAAGTTATAATATGATTAAAGCTGTAATATACAATTAATAACAAAGTCAATATATTTAGGGAGGATTAATTAATGTCACGTAAATTGAAAAAAATTGTTACTGTAGATGAATTAGAAAAAATATTAAGAAGATCAAATAAAAAACCAGTATTTATTTTTAAGCATGATGAGTCTAGTCAAAATAGTGAAGATGCATATGATGAATATTTAAATTTTATTAAAGATAGTGATGATGATATTATATTTACCATAATATATGTGAGAGAAGATATTGATGTATCTGACTCCGTCGAAGACGTTCTTGAAGTAACTCATGAGGCTCCACAATTAATTTTAGTAATAGATGAAGAAGCAGTTTGGGATGATACTGATAATAATATAAATGTAAAAAATTTAATAGAAGTTGTTGAAGAATTTATATCTATATAATGTCTGCCCTGTGGACAGTGGATGAAATTGCTTTTAAAGTTGATTTCCATCGTTCACAGTGATAAAATAGGTAAAGAAGTTTATTCTTAAAGTGCAGACAGGGGGACAAAAGATGAAGAATGAAATAATCGAATGGATAAAAACTATTATATTATCCCTAGTTATTGCGTTAATAATTACGACTTTTGTAAAACCAACCATTGTAAAAAATTATTCCATGAGTCCAACACTACAAGAGAATGATTTTTTAATTATCAATAGGTTTCTATATAAAAGGAGTGCACCTAAAAGAGGAGATATAGTTGTTTTTCAATCTAACTTAAAGACAGACAATGGTAAGGATAAGTTATTAATTAAACGTGTTATAGCAGTTCCAGGAGACGAAATGATAATTAAAGAAGGTCAAGTTTATGTTAATGGTACTATGTTAGAGGAAGATTATATTCCAGAAACATATACTGAGGGTGATATAGATATAATCGTTCCAGAAAATAAGGTTTTTGTAATGGGAGATAATAGAGGAAATAGTATGGATAGTCGTGATGAGATTTTAGGTTTGGTGGATTTTGATGTAATTATGGGTAAAGCTTTTGTTCGATTATTCCCATTTAATAAAATCGGATTATTAAAATAATGATTTTAAATTCCTAACATTAGTTAGGAATTTTTTTGTTATTAATTTTGGTGCTAATAAAAAAATAGAAATTGGAGCAACATATATATGAAGTATATTAAGTGGAGGTGTATATATGAATGTAAGAGATGTTATGACTAATAAGATTTATGCTGCTTTACCAAATGCTTCTATTACTGAAGTAGCAAAAAAAATGAAGGAATTGAATGTAGGATCTATTCCAGTATGTGATAATCAAGATCAACCTATAGGTATTATTACAGATAGAGATATCGTATTAAGAGGAGTAGTTGAAGGATTAGATAATACATCAAGTGTCAGTGATATAATGTCTAAAGGAATAGTATCTGTTACTCCAGATACTCATGTGCATGAGGCTGCTAGAATAATGGGAGAAAATCAAGTAAGAAGACTACCGGTTATCGAAAATGGCAAAATTGTAGGAATGGTATCTATCGGTGATTTAGCAGTAACAAATATTTATGAAAATGAGGCAGGGGAAGCACTAAGCAATATCTCTACCCCAAGTAGACCTATGATATAGCAGATAGTCCCTGTTTAAGAACAGGGACTATTTTTCTGTATAATATCATAGGAGTTTTGATTTAGATTGAAAATTATGATACTTTAATAATATGTTAATTTATAATGTTAAGTGGGTAGCAGTATTCATGGGATGTTTTAGCACATATAAATAATAATATATTTAATATACTATAATACAATACATAAAAAGCAAAATGGGGGGATTATAAATGATTCAAGATAAAGAGCAATGTACTATTAAAGTTACTTTGGAAAATGAAGGTTCTTTTCAATATGAAAAAGGTATTTCCTTAGAAGAAATTAGTTATGATTTTCAAAAAAATGAACCATATCAGATAGTAGCTGCTATTGTTGATAACCAATTAAGAGAATTAAGTTATAGCTTGAATGAGGATTGTGATATTAAATTTATAAATGAATGTTCTCCTATAGGAGCTAGAATCTACCAAAGAAGCTTGTCCTTTATTTTTATAAGAGCTTGTATGGAATTATTTTCTGGATGTAGAGTTTCTGTAGAACATTCGTTAAGTAAAGGTCTATATTGTGAGGTTCATTATAAAAGGCAAATCGATGAAGCTGACACACAGCGTATAGAATATCGTATGAAGGAAATTGTTGAAGAAGATGTTCCTTTAACAAAAAATAGAATTCCTGTAGATGAAGCTATAGATATTTTTAGAGAATACGGACAAATGGGAAAAGTAAATTTAATGAAGTATAGAGAAAAACCTTATATAAATATATATCAATGTGGGTGGTTAAAAAATTATTTTTATGGATATATGGTACCTTCTACGAGGTATATGAAAAAGTTTGAATTAAAATTTTATAGCCCTGGTATTATAATACAATTACCTATAAAAGAGGCAGATGGTCAAATTCCTAACTTTGAAGAGCAACCAAAGTTATTTAAAGTTTTTAGAGAAACAGAAAAGTGGGGAGAAATTTTAGAAATTGATCATGTTGCTACGTTAAATGATTTAATAGTAACAAGAAAAGAAGGAGAATTTATTCGTATTGCAGAGGCATTACATGAAAAGAAGATTGCACAAATTGCAGATACTATTACAGAACATATAGATGAAAAAAAGTTGATTTTAATTGCAGGACCATCTTCTTCTGGAAAAACTACATTTTCTAAGAGATTAGAGATTCAACTAAAAGTAAATGGCTTGAAACCCGTTTCTATTTCGCTAGACGATTATTTTGTAAATAGAGAAGATACACCTTTAGATGATAAGGGTGAGTTTGATTTTGAAGCTCTAAATGCTATTGATCTAGAACTATTTAATAGGGATTTGAAGCGAATATTAGCTGGAGAAGAGGTTGAAATTCCTACATTTAACTTTCATTTGGGCAAGAGAGAATATAAAGGAAATAAGATTAAAATTAATAAAGATCAACCTTTAATATTAGAAGGAATCCATTGTCTAAATGATAAGCTAACGGAATCTATACCTAGAAATAAGAAATTTAAAATATACATAAGTGCTTTGACCCAGTTAAATATTGATGAACACAATCGTATTCCTACCACGGATACGAGACTTATTAGAAGGTTAGTTAGAGATAGTAAGTTTAGGTCTAATGATGCTAACAGAACATTATTTCTATGGCAATCTGTTAGAAGGGGTGAAGAAAAAAATATTTTTCCTTTCCAAGAAGAAGCGGATGTTATGTTTAATTCGGCACTATTCTATGAATTAAGCATACTAAAAAAATATGCAGAACCATTGTTACGGCAAGTTGACACAACCAGTCCATATCATGCAGAGGCAAAACGATTATTAAAGTTTCTAAATTATTTTGTTAATCTAGAAAAGGAAGAAGATGTGCCTAAAACTTCAATATTGAGAGAGTTTATAGATGGTGGTAGTTTTCATTAGAAAAAGTGTTGACTAAATCTGTTTAATCTTATATATTCAATTTGCAAGCTATTGTATAAACTTATTGATAGAAGGTGAAGTAATGCAGGCGCAACTTGAAAAAATATTAGATAAAAACAGAAATAAAATACAATATGGAAATCTACCTACGTATATTCCAGAGCTTACAAAGGCTAATAAGGATGCCCTAGGAATTTATATTAGCCAGCCGGATGGTAAAGAATTTGGAGCAGGAGACTATGGATATAAATTTACTATCCAGAGTATATCTAAAGTAATTACACTAATAATGGCATTAGAGGACTGGGGACCTGCCTACATTTTTGAAAAGGTAGGTATGGAGCCTACAGGGGATGCCTTTAATTCAATGATGAAATTAGAAATAGTGAGACCTTCTAAACCTTTTAATCCAATGATTAATGCAGGAGCTATTGCAGTTACTTCTATGATAAAGGGGAACTCGCCAGAAGAAAAGATAGATCGTATTATGAAATTTTTTAAACTCATTACACAAAATCCAACTCTTGAAATAAACAAATCAATATATATGTCTGAGAAGAAAACCGGAGATAGGAATAGGGCAATGGCATATTTTATGAAGGATGTTGGAGTCATTAACGAAGATGTGGAAGGAAATCTAGATGTATACTTTAGACAGTGTTCTATAGAGGTTACTTGTAAGGATATATCTAGGATAGGTTTATTTTTAAGTAATAATGGTATTCTTAAAGAAACAGGAGAACAATTAATTAATCCAGAATATACTAAAATTGCTAAAGCATTTATGGTTACATGCGGTATGTACAATGCATCAGGTGAATTTGCTATAAATGTTGGTATACCAGCTAAGAGTGGTGTTGGTGGAGGTATTATGGCTGTAGTACCAGGAAGGATGGGCATAGGGGTTGTAGGACCTTCTCTAGATGAAAAAGGAAACAGTATTGCGGGTATAGGAGTATTAAAAGATATTTCAAAGGAGCTAGATTTAAGTATTTTTTAGCATAAAAAAAGAAGACGTGAAAAAATCATGTCTTCTTTTATTTCCGATTGAGTAAGCAATCTAGGGGAAGATTGCATTACTCCATTTAATATATATTTATATATTAAAAGGGGGAGTGGGAAAATAGTATTGATATCACAACACAAATTAATTTACCACTAATTAATATTAAAATCAACAAAAAAATATAATATTACGATTAATTAAATAGATTGTTTAATTTTAGTAATTATATTTTGGAATTTATGACTAATTGTATAATATTCTTTCGATGATTCCATAATAAGGATATGGAGGGATATTTATGACAAAGAATAAGTTAACAAGAAATATAGATGAGTTTACCCCTGATATGATGATGAAATATGAAATTGCTGAAGAACTTGGACTAATAGATAAGGTAAAGCGGTTGGGATGGGGTGGACTTACTGCTAAGGAAACAGGTAGAATTGGTGGTTTAATGACAGTAAGGAAAAAACAAAAGAAAAAGGGGAAATAAGTAATGGTTGATCAGTACTGTGGATTTGCTCATCTTTATGATAGATTGATGGAAGATGTAGACTACGAAGATTGGGCTAATTATGTTGAGAAAGTTATGGCGCAAAATAGGAATAAACCACATAAAATATTAGAGATAGCGTGTGGAACTGGAAATGTTACTATTCCACTTGCAAAGAAAGGCTACAATATATTAGGGTTAGATATATCTAAGGATATGCTTATGATTGCAAAAAATAAGGCATTGGAGAATAATATAAATATACTTTTTATTGAGCAAGATATGATTGACTTAGAATTAGAAGAAAAGTTTGATTGTATTTTGAGTATGTGTGATGGAATAAATTACATTGTTGATATAAATGATTTAATGAAAGTATTCCAAGGAGTATATAACGCCCTAGAGGATGGGGGAGTTTTTATTTTCGATATTAGCTCTCATTATAAAATTAAAAATATTTTAGGCAATAATACATTTGGTGAAAATTTAGAAGATCTATGTTATTTATGGGAAAATTACTTTGATGAAGGAAGTAATACTATAGAGATGGATTTAACTTTTTTTATTCAAGACGGAAAGTATTATAGAAAAGAAGAAGAGTATCATGTTCAAAGAGCATACAAAGTCGAAGAAATTATAAAAATATTAAATCAATTAGACTTTAAAGATATAAAAGAATATGATGGATTTACATTTAATCCCCCAAAAGATAATAGTGAACGTATATTTTTTGTAGCAAAGAAGTAAAATATGAATAAAGAATAAAAAAGTGTCAACAATATCAGTTGCAGTATATTATATATGTATCATTCAGTCAACATAATAAAATATTGACATGGAATATGCTGTATGATAGACTGGAAAAGAATAAAGGTACATAAACCTAGGTTCAATAATGTTTTAGGAGGAATTTTCTAATGGAAAAAGGTACAGTTAAATGGTTTAACTCAGAAAAAGGATATGGATTCATTTCAAGAGAAAACGGAGATGATGTATTCGTACATTACTCAGCTATTACTATGGATGGATTCAAAACATTAGAAGAAGGTCAAGCAGTTCAATTTGAAATTGTTCAAGGAGAAAAAGGACCTCAAGCTACTAACGTATCAAGAGCATAATTAAAGTTGTTTCATCAAACTTAAAATAGAGTATGTAATCTACAGTTGTTGCAAACCCAGGGGTTTACATAGAGTTTTAGATTAGTACTTTTTATACCATGGTGAAATACTAAAAACAGGTTGGATTACCAACTTGTTTTTTTTATAAAATAATAAATTGTATTGTATATAGATATACTATAAAAAAGAGTATAACGATATAAGAATTGAAAAAGAGGTGACATTTGTGAAAAGTACAATAATAAGAGCAACAGCTGCATCTAATAAAATAAGGGTTTTTGTAGCTAATACAACAGCAATGATAGATAAGGTACATAAACTTCATGAAACATCGCCAGTAGCTATTGCCGCATTAGGTAGAACTTTAACAGCTACTTCAATTATGGGACTTATGTTAAAGTCTGAAAAAGAAAAAATAACCGTTAATATTAACGGTGGAGGTCCATTAGGGCCAATTGTGGTTGTAGGAAATTCTAAAGGGAATGTTAAAGGCTATGTTTCACATCCTAATACAGAAAGTACTAATTTATATCCTGGAAAGTTAGATGTAGGAAGTGCTGTCGGGAGGGATGGAAGTATTACAGTTATTAAAGATTTAGGACTTAGGGACCCGTATGTTGGATCCTATCCACTAGTTACTGGGGAAATAGCTGAAGATTTTGCCGCATATTTTACATTCTCAGAACAACAACCATCAGGTGTAGCATTGGGAGTTTTAATCGATGTAGACTATACAATAAAAGCGGCTGGTGGATATATAGTTCAAGTATTACCTGGTATAGATGAGGAAACATTAACAAAGCTAGAAGATAAACTTGCATCTCTAGAACCAATTACTTCTATTATTGAAAAGAAGTCAACTCCAGAAGAAATGTTAGATTATATTTTGGGAGAAATGGAGCCTACTATTTTAGAATCCTATGAAGTTGATTTTATCTGCGATTGCAACGAAGAAAGATTAGAGCAGGTTTTAATAAGTATTGGTGAAAAGGATTTAAGGGAAATAACTGAAGAGGATAAGAAGGCAGAGTTAGTATGCCATTTTTGCAATAAAAAATATCAATTCAACGAAGAACAACTAAGAAAGTTACTGGATGAAGTGATACAGAAAAATTAATACTATAAAACAGCAAAAAAACAAGAAAGAATATGAAAACTCAGTGTATTTTATTAAAATTAATGAAATTTATTTATTATCGGGTTTGTAGTGAGTGACAAAATATGTTATACTTAATTTTGTCATCACGTTTGGGCGCATAGCTCAGCTGGGAGAGCACCTGCCTTACAAGCAGGGGGTCACAGGTTCAAGTCCTGTTGCGCCCACCAGCCCAGATAGCTCAGTCGGTAGAGCAGGGGACTGAAAATCCCCGTGTCGGTGGTTCGATTCCGCCTCTGGGCACCAAATAAGGCGGCATAGCCAAGTGGTAAGGCAGAGGTCTGCAAAACCTTTATTCCCCAGTTCAAATCTGGGTGTCGCCTCCAAAAAAATACAGGGTTACAGGACTTACCTAAGATATAAAAATCTTAAAAAGTGTGCATTTAAAAGTATTATTTTATCTTTTCTACTGCTTGATTGAATAAATCGGCAGTAGATTTTTTATATATTCTTTTACGTGGATATAAATATCATCTGTAAAAAGGCATTAAATGAAATGAGACTTGAAATAGCCGAAGAATTGGGTTTTACAAATAATATTACTGAAGATAAGAACAATTCACTTGTACATGAACAGATTAAAATTGGCGGTAACATGACAAGAAGATTAGTAGAAATAGGATAAAATTCACAGCTGTATGTTATACTAGATCAAAAAACAATCTTCTGTGTGTTGATGAGCTGTACAGAATGAATAAATTTTATATTTTGTTCGTTGCAAGTATTATATGCACTTGCAACTTTTTTATTTTCAATTGACTTTTATATTTAGCGCAAGTACAATATAGTTATACAATTCATACTTTTCATACTGAAAGGAGCACGTTGAAAATGAAACAGCACAATGATAAATATGCATGGACTGTCAAGATTGGGGAAAAAGGACAATTTGTTATACCAAAGAAAGCTCGTGACATTTTTGATATCAAGCCAGGTGATACAATTATTGTACTTGCCGATAAAAAGAAAGGAATTGCCATTCCCCCAAAGTCAATGTTCGCAAAACTGGCGGCAACAGTTTTTGAGGAAGATTTATCTGAAATGGAGGATAACCATGAGTAAGATCGTGTTTTTTTGTATTCCTGCACATGGACATACTAATCCCACAATAGAGGTGGTTCGAGAATTGATACTAAGGGGACATGAGGTATGGTACTACTCATTTGAAGAATTTAGAGAAAAAATAGAATCAGTAGGAGCTAAATATATTTCGTGTGACCCTTTTCTTCCTCCAACACCCATAGATATTGATAAAAAGGTTGGGAAAGATTTTGCAGCACTGATCGAAATGGTCGCTGATACTACAGTTAGTCTTGATAAAGCAGTTTGTTCAGCACTAAAAGAATTCAGTCCGGACTGCATTGTTTCAGATTCGGTATGTTTTTGGGGCAAACTTTTCTCTATAAAGCTTCGGATTCCATTTGTTTGTTCAACAACTACCTTTGCTTTTAATCAATATACAGCAAAGATGATGAAATCTGGCTTGAAAGAGATGCTTCGTATGTTTATAGGAATGCCGAGAATCAATGCAAAAATGCGAATGCTAAAAGAACATGGTTATGATGTAGATAATTTTTTAAAGATTATACAAAATGATAACGATACGAATACTATTGTTTATACATCGAAAGAATTCCAACCTATGTCAGAAACATTTTCGGACAAATATACATTTGTTGGACCATCGATTGCAGATGTTGAGGTAGAGGTTGCACCAAAACAAAAACCGCTTATTTATATTTCTCTCGGAACTGTTTTGAATAAAAATAGCTTGTTTTATAAAAATTGCATTAAAGCTCTGAAAGATTGTAATTTCGATGTCATTATGTCGATAGGTAATAAAACAGATATATCATCGTTGGGAATAATACCAAATAATTTTGATATAAAAACAAGAGTACATCAAATTCAAGTTCTTAAGAATGCAGATGTTTTTATTACGCACTGCGGAATGAATAGTGTTAATGAAAGCATATACTGTGGCGTGCCAATGGTGCTTTTTCCTCAACATTCCGAACAAGGACTCGTTGCTGCCCGTGCAGAGGAGCTTGGTGCAGGTATTAAACTTAATGGAAATAAATCAAAGCTTATAAAAGAAGCAGTTTATGAGGTGTTCAATAATAAGTTATATAAGCAAAATGCAGAAAAGTTAGCCAACACCTTTAAAAAGGCCGGTGGCGCTTCAAAAGCTGCTGATGCAATTGAAAATGTTATAATATCTTCCAGTAATTTTTAATACGATATGGGAATTCAAATACTATTGAGAGTGTAATATAGCTTTTAATCTATTACTCATGTAAGATTATGCGCAATTTACTGATAGCTGCTAAACGACTCGTGATTGCGAGATCACTGAGATAATCTACAAACGAACTCCGTCTTGCAGGCTTTTAAAGCCTGCAAGACGAAGTTCGTTTGTAAACATCCTTATCAGCAAGACTGCTTCGGCTACCCTATTTTTTTATTTTTACACAGATATATCACAATTTATAGATCATTTCATACTATATATATTACAACTACTAATAGTTTTAGAGCAGAAAAAAAGTTGTGTATTTATCAGTACTTAAAATAAAAAAAGGGAGGTGTGATATATGAGTGAAGGTAACCTAGGTCTAAGTGGTTTATTTGGGGGAAAGCAAAGTAGTTTACTTTTCTTCTTCTTGATATTGGTGATAATTTTCTGTAACTGTGGTATTTTTAAAGGATCAGGAGATAGTTTACTTTTCTTCTTCCTATTACTTGTTGTACTATTTTGTGGATGTGGACGTGAAGGTTTCTTCTTCTAAAAAGATAGGTTAACAGAATTGGGGTAGGGCTTATAAAGTGCACCCCAATTGTTAGACAAAAAATCTAACTTTTGGATGGACTGAACCCGATTAGGTAGACTCGATAAATAGTCTATTTGCTCAGGTTCAGTTTTTCATATTCTAAAGGGGATAAATATCCAAGTGAAGAATGTCTTCTCTTTCTGTTATAAAACAGTTCTATATATTCAAATATGGCCTTCTTAGCTTCTTCTCGTGTAGCAAAACCTTTATTCCCCAGTTCAAATCTGGGTGTCGCCTCCAAATATTTTCTCGAAAGCCGTTATATTACAAAAGTAATATAACGGCTTTTGTTTTATGATATTATAATGTAAATATGTAGATTATTTATATTATATCATCGCTTTTTTCTCCTGACTGATATGTTGGAGATAATAGGGGAAAAATTGTTAGAGCCTTTTGTATACTAACTAAAGGTAAATTTAAATTTAAAATTAATAATGATAAAAAATGATGAGATTTAGAAATCTCATCATTTTATGTATTATACTAATCCTAACAATCTAGTAGATTGGGTTATTACGAATAAAAGGATTATTGCAATAGCAGTTGGCATTACTGTACCAAATAAGGCCCATTTCATGCTACCACTTTCTTTTTTTATGGTCCAAACTGTGGTGCCGCAGGGAAAGTGAAGTAATGAAAATAGCATAAAGTTTAATGCTGTTAACCAGGTCCATCCATTGGCAAAGAAAAGTTCCTTCATAGCTTGAATGCTATCTAGCTCGAGCATTGCTCCTTCTGCCATATAGCTCATGATTAAAATAGGGAGGACTATTTCATTTGCTGGAAATCCTAAAATAAATGCCATTATTATAAAACCATCTAAGCCAATTGAATTTGCGAAGGGCTCAAGAAAAGTAGCACTATGGTTTAATATGCTTTGCTCTCCCACACTTATGTTAGCTAGTAACCAAATTACTAATCCTGCTGGAGCCGCAATCGCTACTGCTCTACCTAGTACAAATATTGTTCTATCGATAAGAGATTGATATATTATTCTGCCCAATTGTGGTTTTCTATAGGGTGGAAGTTCTAAAGTAAATGAAGAGGGTACACCCTTTAAAAGAGTTTTAGAAAGTAACCAAGATACTAATAATGTTATTGCAATACCAAATAAAACTAGAACTGATACAAAAAAGGATGCGGCTAAAGTGCTAAATTGACTGGTAACTAAGCCACCAACAATAATAGTTGATAGAGCTATTAACGTTGGAAATCGACCATTACATGGAACAAAATTATTCGTAAGCATTGCAATGAGCCTTTCCCTAGGAGACTCAATAATTCTACAGGCAATTACGCCTGCAGCGTTACATCCAAACCCCATGCTCATAGTGAGAGATTGCTTTCCATGGGCACCAGCTTTTTTAAATAATCTGTCTAGGTTAAATGCTATACGGGGTAGATAGCCTAGATCTTCTAGCAGTGTAAAACAAGGGAAAAAGATTGCCATTGGGGGTAGCATTACGGATATAACCCAGGCCAGAGTCCTATATATACCCAATATTAATATTCCGTGGAGCCATTCTGGGGCATTTGCTGCTATAAACCAGTTGGTTAGGTGTACTTCTATTCCAAAGAACATATCTGAAAGCATTTTAGAAGGATAATTAGAGCCAACTATTGTTAACCAAAATACAAGCCCTAATAATAAGAACATTATTGGGAAACCTGTATACTTTGAAGTAAGGATATCATCTAGCTTTTTATCCCAATCAATCTTTTTATGGTTTTCCTTGGATATTACATTGTTAGCTATACTTTCTGCTTGTATATATATGCTGCTAACAATAGTATCTTTTAATTTATGTTGTTCTTCGTTATACATTTCACTTTGCAAAGTTTTTAATGCATTATATTGATTATGGTCTTGATTAGTACTCATATATACAAGCCTCCTCTTTTTCTATAGATTGTGTATTATAGTCGAATAAAAATTTGCCAATTGAATCTAGTATTGTTGTATCTCCTTCAATTAATCTTAATGCTACCCATCTGCTATTTAATTTATCTTTTAAAATGTTTTGCAATCTTTCAGAAAGTTTGTCGATTTCTTCTTCTACTTCCTGGGGATATTCAATTGTTTTAGGAAATATGTTTTCAATTCCTAAGGCAATATTGTAAGTTCTATCCATTAGTTCATTTAGGCCTGATCCATTTCTTGCGGTAGTAGCTATTACAGGAATCCCGAGTTTTTCTTCTAATCCTTTTATATTTACTGAAATACCCTTCCTTTTAGCCTCATCCATAAGATTTACACACAAAACAACCTTATCTGTTAGTTCCATTACTTGCATAACTAGATTTAAGTTTCTTTCAAGGCAAGTGGCATCAGTAACAACTATGGTAGCATTGGGTTGACCAAAGCATATAAAATCCCTTGCAACTTGCTCTTCTACTGAATTAGCTAATAGTGAATAAGTACCGGGCAGATCAACAAGAACAAATTTTTTATCCTTATGAGTATAATTTCCCCTAGCATTTGCTACTGTTTTTCCAGGCCAGTTGCCTGTATGTTGGTTAAGTCCAGTTAAGGCGTTAAATACAGTACTTTTTCCCACATTTGGGTTGCCGGCCAATGCAATTACTAATTCGTCATCACTACCTAATTTAATATTAAATTTTTCGCTTAGCACTGCTTTTCCACAGGATTGATGAGTTAATCCCATAATGTTTCCTCCTTTACTCTTTACTATAAATAAATTAACTAATTAATTTGACTAAAATTTGATCTGACTCTTCTTTTCTTAGGGCAATCATTGCACCTCGGATATTATAAGCAATTGGATCACCTAAAGGACTTTTTCGTATAATTTCTATAATTGTTCCTGGAATAAGACCTAAGTCTAACATTCTTCTTCTTGGTAGCCCTGTAGATAAAAGATTCAAAATCTGAACTTTAGATCCTACGGGCATTTTAGAAAGAGAAATAGATTGTATGTACATATGTTGTTCTTTCATAGTTAACCTCCTCTAAATAAATAATGAATATTCTATAGAACTTTTGAATTATAATCAAAAGTTAGTTTAAGCTACAAAAAGTTACCTTAAGCTAACTTAATGGTCTCCATATAAAATATGAATTTTAACAGATATATGCAACTTGTCTAGCATAAAATATTTATTTAAGCATATATTTTACAAGAATATTTTTACTTAAAGAGGTGGAATAATGAGAGAAGACTTCTTTACTTTTAGTGAATATATAAAAAAGGATCAAGGTCTGTTAACTCCTTCTATGGAAGATTATGTTGAAATGATATATAGATTATCAATGCATAATGGATATACCAGGATAAATGAGTTGTCTGAGTCATTAAATGTACAACCTCCTTCGGTTACTCGAATGGTGCAGAAATTAGCTGATATAAGTCTGGTTAATTATGAAAGATATGGGAAAATTACTTTAACAGAGAGTGGCATACTAAAAGGTAATATGTTACTTATGCGTCACAATATAATAGAAAGTTTTCTTAGATCAATAGGTGTATTTAAAGGAATATTAGAAGAAACAGAAAAAATAGAGCATACCATAAGTAAAGAGACATTGGAATGCATAGTGAACTATTTGAGTTTTTTAAAAGAAAATCCAGATATTGAAAAAAAATTTGAGACTTACAGAGAATCTAGAGTAAATGAATAAATTTACTCTGTTTTTTTGGTATATAAAAGCATAAGAATTGTTAGCTATCGGATTAATTTCAATATTATGTAATACGTATCACTAGAATAGTATTAAAGATTAGGCATATACTACTATTACAGCAGAAGGGAGTGATGACAATTGAATTTACTGGCTATTTTGGCAGAAAGAAGTGCAAATAAAGTGCAAGAAAAAATACAACCGATACTTGAATCCTTTTATAACGAAGGTATCGATGTAGAAGAAAGAATATACTATATAGAACCTCTTTATTATTTAAACTATAGTGTAGATACTGAAAATATAAAAAACTATCCAATTAATGATTTTATAAATATATTTAAATTTTGTATAGCTAATGCTCTTTGTGAGTATATAAAAGATATTGAAGAACCTAGTTTAATCCGTCATATAATAAGTACAGATTATTATTATTTCGATGTAAAGGAAAGATTAGAAATATATAAAAATTCCTTAGATATATTAAATGAAGAAAATATAGATATATTTTTCCAAAAAGATGAAGTTATTAATGCTAAATCTAAAATTCTACAACATTTAATTGATTACTTAAATAGTAATACTCAAATTAATTTAAGTGGTTTTATCTTATTTAGATTAAAAGATTATTTACTAGAGTTAAATGAAACTGTTGAAAAAGCAGTAGAAGATTTTATAGTAGACAAAGAATATAATGAGTTTATTAAGCTATTAAAATACTTTGTAGATATTCAAGAAGCTAAATCTGATATAGTTAATGTGGTTTTTGATGAGGAAGCTAAGTTTAGACTTTATGATAAACATAGTTGCCTTTTAAATAATGACCATATAAGCAGTATTGCAGTAGAACTTGCAGAAAGCAATATTAACCAAGATGATTTACTTATAAGTGCTTTGATAACTCTCGCACCTAAGGAAATATTTATCCATAATATATCCGTGCTTAAAACTAGTGGAATTATTAAAACTCTAGAAAAAATATTTCCAGATAGGATACATTGTTGTAATAGTTGCGAATGGTGTACTGTGCAAATTAATGCTAATAAGGAATAAACGCCTATCCCCCCAAAAAGGGGGTTTTTTGCGTCTATTATGGACATCATATTTATATCGTGATATAATTCTTTCTATAGTATAGGAATGTATCCTTTTTTATCCTATTTTGTTGGATAAGAGAGAATGCTTTCATATACTTATATTTATATTTAAGGTATATATAGGAGAGATAAAACTATGGTCGTACAATTACTAATATTAGCTATAATAGGTGGCGTTATAGGTTGGATTACAAATCTGTTAGCAATTAAAATGTTATTTAGACCCTTTCAGCCTATTAGTATTCCTTTGATTAATTTTAAGATACAAGGACTTATACCAAAACGTAAAGCAGAAATAGCAAGAAGTATAGGGCAAACTGTGGAAACTGAGTTATTATCAATAGAAGAAATTATCGATAAATTAGTTAAAAGCAATAATAAAGATGAAATTTTAATATTGCTTAAAAACAAGATAACAGTAATTGTTGCAAATCATCTTCCTTCTATTATTCCATCTACCTTTAAAGGAATGATTTCAAAATATATTAATGATGTAATAGATGAAGAAGGCGATAAAATAATTACAGAGGCTATAGAAAAAATGATTGAAAAGGCTACTACTAGCATAGAGCTTAGTAAAATGATAGAAGATAAAGTAAATGAGTTTGAGATGGAAGAACTAGAGAGAATAGTTGTTAATATAGCAAAAACTGAACTAAAGCATATTGAGGTATTAGGTGGTATACTTGGTTTTATAATTGGTATTTTTCAAGGTATAATTATTTTATTATTTTAAATTATGCTGTTTCTGTTGCTGTTGCAATAGCCAGCTTATCTTATAGTATTGTGATTTTTGCCAGAATGCAAGTATTCCTCAAATATTTTAAAAAAATTGATAATTAACTTGACAAAATTGGTATTAACTATTATAATTATGGAAATATTATAAAATAACTCAATATTTTATTGCATTGAAGAGGAAAAGTAAATTAGTCCCAATATTAAGAGAGGAAGCATCATGGCTGAAAGTGCTTCTATATATGGATAGTTGAAAACTACCTCGGAGCTGTTACCTATTAGCTAAATAGTGAAAGGATAACCGGTGACTCCGTTACAGTCCCGAAAGTGGAAATGTCAATTTAGGTGGAACCGCGGGAATATATCTCTCGTCCTATTAGTTTTAATAGGATGAGGGATTTTTTTATTGTACATTATAAAATAACAATTTTCTAATTATTGAGGATTTCTAGAAAAATAAAAATTTGGGAATATTTCAAGTGTAATAGTATCAGATAACTTTTATATAAAGTTTAAAACAATAAAAATAAAGAACAGGAGGAATAACTATGTCAAAAGTAAAGGTTAAACTAAAAGATGGTTCAGTTCGTGAGGTAGAGAAGGGAACATCTATATTAGATTTTGCAAAACAGATTAGTGAAGGGCTTGCACGTGTAGCTATAGGTGCAGAACTGAATGGAGAAAGTGCTGACTTAATGACTACTATAGAAGAAGATTGTAATTTAAATATTTTAAGGTTTGAGGACGAAAATGGAAAAGACTTTTTACGTCATACAAGTTCTCATATTCTAGCTCAAGCTGTTAAAAGACTTTACCCAGGTACAAAGCTAGCTATTGGACCATCTGTAGATAATGGATTTTATTATGATTTTGACTCTGATCATACTTTTACACCAGAGGATTTAAAAAAGATTGAAAAAGAAATGCAAAAAATAGTTAAGGAAGATCTAACTTTGGAAAAATTTGTTCTTCCTAGAGATGAAGCAATAGAATTTGTTAGAAAACAAGGTGAAGATTACAAGGTGGAATTAATTCAAGATCTACCAGAGGATGAAACAATATCCTTCTATCGTCAAGGCGACTTTGTAGATCTTTGTGCAGGACCTCACGTGCCTTCTACAGGAAAAGTAAAAGCAATTAAACTTTTAAATATTGCAGGTGCATACTGGAGAGGTAGCGAAAAGAATAAAATGCTTCAAAGAATTTACGGAACATCTTTTACTAAAAAAGCCGATTTAGAAGAATATCTTAATAGATTAGAGGAAGCTAAAAAGAGAGATCATAGAAAAATAGGTAAAGAGCTAGATTTATTCAGCTTAAATGAAGAAGGACCAGGTTTTCCGTTCTTCCATCCAAAGGGAATGGTTATCAGAAACATACTAGAGGATTTCTGGAGATCAGAACACGTAAAACGTGGTTATGATGAAATAAAAACACCTGTTATTTTAAATGAGCAGCTTTGGAAACAATCAGGACACTGGGATCACTATAAACAAAATATGTATTTTACAAATATTGATGATATGAATTATGCTGTTAAACCAATGAACTGTCCAGGATCTATTTTGATGTTTGATAGAAAAAAACATAGTTATAGGGATCTTCCTATTAGAATGGGTGAGTTAGGATTAGTTCATAGACATGAATTATCTGGAGCTCTACACGGACTTATGAGGGTTCGTTGCTTTACACAAGATGATGCTCATTTATTTATGCTACCAGAACAAATTAAGGACGAAATAATTGGAGTAATAGATTTTGTTGACTATGTATACAATACTTTTGGTTTTAAATATCATATAGAGTTATCTACAAGACCAGAGGATTCTATGGGATCAGATGAAGATTGGGAAATAGCTACAAACTCACTTAGAGCTGCTCTTGACGAAAAGGGTTTACCATATAAGATTAATGAAGGTGACGGGGCATTTTATGGTCCGAAGATCGATTTCCATTTAGAAGATTGTATTGGACGTACATGGCAATGTGGAACAATTCAATTAGACTTCCAAATGCCTCAAAGGTTTGACCTATCCTATGTGGGTGCTGATGGTGAGAAACATAGACCAATTATGATTCACAGGGTAATTTTTGGAAGTATCGAAAGATTTATTGGTATTTTAATCGAACACTATGCAGGTAAGTTCCCAACATGGCTTGCTCCAGTTCAAGTTAAAATACTACCAATTACAGATAAGCACCTTGAGTATTCATTAAAACTTGAAAAAGAAATGAAGCAAAAAGGAATCCGCGTGGAAGTAGATACAAGAAATGAAAAAATAGGATATAAAATAAGAGAAGCACAACTTTCAAGGGTTCCGTATATGTTAGTAATTGGAGATAAGGAAGTGGAGTCAGGAGAAGTAGCAGTTAGATCTAGAGATAAAGGTGATTTAGGTGCTGTAACAGTGGAAAACTTTATTAATGATACTATTAAAGAAATTGAAGAGAAAAGATAAGAAGAGTAAATAAATTTAGAAGCTAAATATATTAAAATTTACCCTATAGAATAGATAAATTTAAAAATCTACTATAGGGTTTTTTGTGTTCTCATTATAAAATTTATTTTAAAAATTTTTAATAAATATATTGACACTTATCTATGTCTAGGTATATTATGGATATAGATAAATGTCTATATAGAAATAGATTTAATATGGAGGTGATTAGATTGGATAAGGATTATGTACAATACACATTATTCATGAAAGCATTAGCAGATGAGACAAGAGTAAAGATATTTGATATGCTTTCCAAAGGAGAGCTGTGTGCCTGTAATATACTTGAGGATTTTGATATAACACAACCTACACTTTCATATCATATGAAAATATTGAGCGAAAGCGGTTTAGTAAATAGTAGGCGTGATGGTGTATGGATGAAATATTCGATTAATAAAGATGGATTAGATTTATTAAAAAATCTCTTTGATGATATTAGTGAAAGCATTAGAAAGTAAAATAAGGCTATGTAAAAATATTAAGGGGATGGATTCTATGATTATTTTTGAATGGTTAAATAACCAACTGCTTAAAATGGAGTGGCTCTATAATTTGGTAACATTATTAGTGCAAAATATATTTGGATTAGATGTGAATAGTAAGCTAGGGAGTAGTATCCACTTTTTTATCTATGATGTAATTAAAATATTTATATTACTATCTGTTTTAATATTTATGATTTCATATATACAGAGTTTTTTTCCACCAGAGAGAACTAGGAAAATATTAGGGAAATTCAATGGGATTTCAGCGAATATATTAGCTGCTTTACTTGGAACTGTTACACCATTTTGTTCTTGTTCATCTATCCCTCTATTTATAGGCTTTACAAGTGCAGGACTGCCAATTGGTGTTACATTTTCATTTTTAATTTCTTCACCCCTTGTAGATTTAGCATCTGTTATTTTACTCGCTAGCGTATTTAACTGGAAAATTGCAATAGCCTATGTTGTTGTGGGTATTGTGCTTGCAGTAATCGGCGGAAGTATTATTAGCAAGCTAAAACTAGAAGAGTATGTAGAACCATTTGTTTATAGTAACAAGATGCTTGAAGCTGAACAAGAAGAGCTTACAGCTATGAATAGAATAGGTTTTGCAAAAGAGCAAGTATTGGATATTATTCAAAAAGTTTGGCTATATATTTTAATAGGTGTTGGAATAGGTGCCGCAATCCACAATTGGATCCCAGAGTCAGTAATAACTGCATTGTTAGGCCAAGATAAGTGGTATTCTGTTCTACTTGCAACTTTTGTAGGTATACCTATGTATGCGGATATTTTTGGAACCCTACCGATAGCTGAAGCTCTAGTTTTAAAGGGAGTAGGTCTTGGTACTGCTTTATCTTTTATGATGGGAGTAACAGCACTTTCACTTCCGTCTATAATTATGCTTAAAAAGGTTGTTAAGCCAAAACTATTAGGTATATTTATCGGTATTGTTACTATTGGCATTCTGTTAATTGGATACACTTTTAATACATTTAGTTATCTTTTTATTTAGTTTTTTATAAAAAATAATAATATTATAAGGAGTGATTTGTTATGATAATTAAAATTTTAGGTTCTGGATGTAGAAACTGTGTTACTTTGAAAGAAAATACTGACAAAGCACTAAAAGAAGTAGGTGTTGATGCCGAAGTTATTAAAGTAGAAGACTTTAAAGACATAATGGCCTATGGAGTGATGTCAACTCCTGCATTAGTTATTGATGAGAAGGTTGTATCATTTGGAAAGGTTTTAAAACCAAAAGAAATTATCAAGATTTTAGAAAAGGTGAAGTAAATATAATTTTATTTGGAAATTAATCCTTTTAAGTAACAATTTCTTAGTAGAAATCTAAGATATAGGCCAGTTGAGATGAAATCATCTTGACTGGTTTTTCATGAATAAATTATAACTTGTATATTGACAATAAGTAAAAGTTAATTTAATCTATACATAGATAAGTATCTATGTAATGAAGAATTAGACAAATAGAATATTACGCATATATAAATTGTACAAAATATTAATATATTTAAAATAGATAGATTTAGATATCTGTACAAATAAGGGAGAGGATTACAATAGATAATAAGGTAGAACTACTTAAGGCTTTAGCGGATAAAAACAGATTACTCATTTTAGATATGCTTTCCTGTGGGGAGCTATGTGCTTGTGATATTATGGACGGTCTGAAATTAACCCAACCAACTATTTCACACCATATGAAAATCTTGCAACAGTGTGAAATTGTAGAGGGAAGAAAAGAAGGAAAATGGGTGTTTTATTCAATCAATCGAAAAATGGTAGATGAATTGCAAAACTTTATTAGGCAACTGACTTCCTTTAAAGATGGATGTATCTGTGAAGGGTTTATTAGAAACTGTACAGAATCTGATGAAAATCAATGTAAGAATGGCTAGTAAAAAACTAGGAGGAAATTTATATGAAGAAAAAAGTAGCATTTGTATGTGTTCATAATTCATGTCGATCTCAAATCGCAGAAGGTTGGGCAAAAAAATTAGGAAGCGATGTACTGGAAGTATGCTCAGCTGGGACAGAGAACTATCACGAAGTAAAATATGGGGCAGTAGATGTAATGAAAGAAGTAGGTATTGATATAAGTGAGCACTATCCTAAACTTTTAACCGATATCCCAGAAGAAGTAGACATTCTCATTACTATGGGCTGTAATGTGCAATGTCCATTTGTACTATGTAGTCACAGTGAAGATTGGGGACTTGAAGATCCATCTGGTGGATCTATTGAAGAGTTTAGAAAAACACGAGATCTGATTAAGACTAAAATAGAAGAACTTATTAAAAGAGTAAAAAATAAAGAACTGTAGATTAAAAGTATATTTTTTAGAATATTTAGAATACAAGGAAGTCATCATAAATTTTATTGAACAGGGAGTTGTATTATGAGCAATGAAATCATTGAAAAAAGAGGAAAAGGTTTAGGATTTTTTGAAACCTATTTAACAGTATGGGTAGCAGCTTGTATTGTATTAGGTGTTGCCATAGGACAGTTTTTACCAGTGGTTCCGAAGGTTTTAAGTAAGTTTACCTACTATGAAATATCAATTCCAGTAGCAATTTTAATTTGGTTAATGATTTATCCAATGATGTTAAAAATTGATTTTAGTAGTATTGTAGAAGCTACAAAAAAACCAAAAGGACTAATTGTAACCTGTGGTATGAACTGGCTGATTAAACCATTTAGTATGTATTTAATAGCAGCATTTTTCTTTAAGGTGGTATTTAGTGCTCTAATCCCGGAAGTTTTAGCAAATGAATATTTAGCTGGAGCGGTAATTTTAGGAGCAGCTCCTTGTACAGCCATGGTATTTGTGTGGAGTCATTTAACTAAGGGAGATGCTGCATATACACTGGTACAAGTAGCAGTAAATGATCTTATTCTTTTATTTGCTTTTACCCCTATCGTAGCCATATTGCTAGGGATTACCGATGTATTGGTTCCCTATGGAACTTTGTTCTTATCTGTTGTTTTATTTATTGTTATTCCATTAGCTGGTGGATACTTTTCAAGAAAATACATTGTAAAAAATAAAGGGATAGAATACTTTGAAAATGTATTTTAAAAGAAGTTTGATAATGTAACAATTGTAGGATTATTACTAACACTAATTATTATCTTTACCTTTCAAGGAGATGTTATTTTAAGTAATCCACTACACATTATATTGATTGCTATACCACTAACTATTCAAACTTTCTTTATTTTTGCTATTACCTATGGCTGGGCAAAGGCTTGGAAACTACCACATAATATTGCAGCACCTGCTGGAATGATTGGAGCAAGTAACTTCTTTGAGTTGGCAGTAGCTGTAGCGATTTCTCTATTTGGATTAAATTCTGGTGCAACTCTAGCAACAGTAGTTGGAGTATTAGTGGAGGTACCAGTGATGCTTGTATTGGTTGAAATTGCCAACAAAACAAGACATTGGTTTCTGGAAGTCAGTAATAGAAATTAATATAGGTTAAATACAATATTTAATAAATTTAGTGGTATGTAAATAGAGAAATCTACTTACTATACCACTAAATAAAATTACATATAGATATTTAAATAAGAGGGATGGAGATGGTTTTTAAATAGAAGTTGGTTATACTGGAATTTATGGACATAGTGTAGATAGTCTATATAAAAATAAGATCAAATAGAGTTAACGCTTAATCTAAATCAAGTTTTCTTTATTATCTTTGATATAATAAATTATAAATAGGCGAAAGGAGGCGGACATTATGTCCTTACTTGAATTTCAAAATGTATTTTTTATGGATGATAATCGATCAATACTTGATGATATAACAATATCAATTAAATCTGGAGATTACATTTCTATTGTCGGACCATCCGGTAGTGGTAAAAGCACCTTTCTTAAACTATGCTGCCACCTTATAAGCCCTGCTACAGGACAAATAATATATAGAAATAAATCTATAGAGGAGTATAATCCCACTGATTTAAGAAAGAATATATCTTATTGTTTTCAAACTCCTTATCTTTTTGGAGATACAGTTATGGACAACATATCCTTTCCATATTCAATAAGAAATAGTAAGGTGAATTTTAGTAGGGTAGAAGAACTTTTTACTGTTTTTAAGATTGATGTAAACTATTTAAATAAAGATATAAAGAATCTTTCAGGTGGAGAAAAACAGAGAATAGCCCTTATTAGGACATTGTTATTTAGACCAGAGATACTTCTTTTAGATGAAGTAACTTCCGCTCTTGATGTAGATAATAGCTTGATTGTGGAGAGTATAATGAAATCCTTAAATAAGGATGGTACTACTATATTATGGATAACACATAACCTAGATCAAAGTAAAAGAAATGCGAATAAATTATTAACTATCGAAGCTGGAAAAGTAAAATCTTTGGAGGTGTTAAGATGAATGGGACTAATATTATAACTAATTCTTCACTTTTAATATCTTCATCTCTTGTATTAATATCTATACTATTTTCCCATTCGCAAAATTTAAAGCTTGAGAGAGAAACTATTATTGGTGTAGTCAGAGCAATAATACAATTAACTATTGTTGGTTATCTTCTCAATTACATATTTGGACTTGAGAATCCAATATTTACAACATTACTACTTTTATTTATGACCTTTAATGCTTCATATAATGCTTCTAAAAGAGGTAAGGTGATTAGAAATGGAACGTTAATATCGTTTATTTCAATAGGGGTCGGAACAATAAGTACTTTAACTATTCTCCTATTATCTGGTGCAATTAAATATGAACCATATCAGATTATACCCGTAAGCGGAATGATTATAAGTAATTCAATGGTAGCTTTAGGACTATGCTATAGGCAATTGGGTGCAGATTTTAAAAATAGAAGAGAAGAAATTGAAACTAAACTTTCTCTTGGGGCAGATATTTTACCATCATCTATTGAAATAATTAGAAATTCAATCAAAATTGGGATGCTACCAACAATTGATTCCACTAAAACATTAGGTATAGTTTCTTTACCTGGTATGATGACAGGTCTTATACTTGCTGGTACTTCGCCTGTACAGGCGATTAAATATCAAATTATGGTAACGTTTATGCTTCTTTCAACAACGTCTATATCATCTTTCATAGCCTGCTATCTATCATATAAAAACTTTTTTAATGAAAGAAAACAATTGTTGCAAAAGATATAAATTTTTTAGTCACTCTAAACCGAAAGAAGCTGGGCATGCAGCTATGTATGAAAAAGGATACGAGTTTATAAGCGCAATATTTGGATTTGTTGAAAGCTATAAAGACGAAATAAAAGTCATGTAAAGAAAATTTTTATTATAAATATAACAAAATGAGCTTAGAAATGTACAGACTTTCTAAGCTTATTTTGTTATAAATTTAGTTATACAAAACGCAAC
The DNA here is from genome assembly GCF_018919215.1 of Alkaliphilus flagellatus. Taxonomy (NCBI): domain Bacteria; kingdom Bacillati; phylum Bacillota; class Clostridia; order Peptostreptococcales; family Natronincolaceae; genus Alkaliphilus; species Alkaliphilus flagellatus. The sequence continues at coordinate 222,355 of NZ_JAHLQK010000004.1, read as the reverse complement.
GAATATTTTATACAGCTTCTAGCTTCTCTTTTTCATCTTTAGTTTTAGGTGTTGGAGGGAAATCTCCTAATAATTCATCTAACTCACTACTATTTAAAGTTTCTCTTGCTAAAAGAGCAGTAGAAATTTTTTCTAGCTCATTCCTATATTTTTTTAAATAATTATAAGTTGTATTGTAACATTCATATATTATTTTGTTAATTTCCTGATTTATAGAATCACTTAAAGAGCGTATCATACTAGGTTCGTTATAAATAAAGCCTAGATCACTCATACCATATTCACACACCATCTGCATAGCAACCTCAGTTACCTTTTTTAGGTCATCCTTTGCTCCAGTAGATAAATGATTAAAAATCAATTCTTCGGCAGCTCTGCCCCCTAGCATTACCATCATTTTATCGCATAGCTCTTCTTTAGTTAAAACATATCTATCCTCCTGTGGCATATGTATAACATAGCCTAATGCTTGTCCCCTAGGGATTATAGAAACTTTGTGGACCATATCTGTACGTAGTATTTTTCCTACAAGGGCGTGGCCAGCCTCATGGTAGGAAACAACTTCTTTTTCCTTAGGTAAAATGGTAGGATTTTTAACCTGTAGCCCTGCAATTACCCTCTCGATGGCTTGTTCAAAATGAGCTATTGTAATTATATGTTTATTCTCCCTAACCGCAATTATTGCAGCTTCATTTGCAACATTCGATAAATGTGCTCCGCTCATACCATGTGTTTTACGAGCTAAATCAGAAATGCTTATACTTGGATCTAAAGGCTTATTTCTCGTATGTACCTTCAAGATCTCTTCTCTTGCTTTTACATTTGGATTGCTAATATACATGTGTCTATCAAATCTGCCAGGACGAAGTAGTGCTTCGTCTAAAAGATCTATCCTATTGGTAGCTGCAATAACTACTACGGTCTGATCCGTATTAAATCCATCAAGTTCAACTAACAATTGATTTAGAGTTTGATCTTTCTCATTATTGCTATCTAGATGACGTTTAGCTCCAATAGCATCAATTTCATCAATAAAAATAACACTAGGTGCTTCTTTTCTAGCTTTTTCAAAAAGTGTACGTATTCTTTTTGCTCCAACACCTACATATTTTTCAACAAATTCGGAGCCGCTGGCAGAAAAGAATGCAGATTTTGTTTCTCCAGCTACAGCAGAGGCAAGTAAGGTTTTACCTGTTCCAGGAGGCCCATGAAACAGTATGCCTTTAGGAATCTTGGCTCCCATTTTTTTGTATTTCTCCGATTGATTAATAAAGTCAATAACCTCTATTAACTCTTCCTTTACCTCTTCCAATCCTGCGACATCTTGAAATGTAACTTTTGGTTTAGTAAAAAACTCATTAGAGTTTTGATCTTTTTCTTTCTTTTCTGTATTTATAGTGGCATGTGCATATTGGGGATTTTTATCTAATTTCATATAATAGATAAAAAGCAATATGGTAATTCCTAAAATTAACAAACGGTCTCCAGATGTTAATCTATTAATTAATGAGCTATTTGCCCATGTGACAAAGTTAGAAACAATGTTTAATGCTACGAATATACAAAGGATAATCATTATTATTTTCTTTTTTAATTTTATTTTTACCTTCACTTACTCACCCACCTTTTATAGTCTTTAATGTTATATTGCCCAAAAAAAGTTTAAACATAAATATTATAGATATAAAAAATGCAGGAAAAAAATTCATATTATATTGTATAGTAAAGATATAATAAATCTAATAATATAAAAAAGTATTGACAAAACAATTTAGTACTGTTAAACTATACAAGTAAAGAAAGTAGAAGACATCCGCTTCTCACCTTACAGCTATAGTTAGTAAGGTTAATATTTTGATTGTATTCATTGTGTTTTATCAATGACGGTCATATTGAATCTATGCGGATAGTCTAACTATCCGCTTTATTTTTGTATAATAGATTATACTTTTCTAATTATAGGTATTTCTAAAGAAGCAGAAGATTGACAATACTTTGAGCATTTGAAATTTCAAAGCGCAAGCTTTAAAATTAAGTGCGACAGGAGTCAATGCGATAGCATAAGACAACTTTAAAGTTTTCAAAAAATATAGGAGGTGTCAAGTTATTAAAGAAATTAATGAACAGCAAATTAATGAAGAGATTAGAGACAAAGAAATAAGAGTAATTGACACAAATGGTGATCAATTAGGCATTATGTCAGCTAAGGATGCTCAGAAAATTGCAAACAGCAAAAGCTTAGACTTGGTAAAAATCGCACCTCAAGCTAAACCACCTGTTTGCAAAATTATGGACTACGGAAAATATAAGTATGAGTTGGCAAAGAAAGAAAAAGAAGCAAGAAAGAATCAAAAAATCGTGGATGTTAAAGAAATAAGACTTAGTCCAAGTATTGAAACACACGACTTAAGTGTTAAGGCTAACAATGCTATTAAGTTCTTGAAAAGTGGAGATAAGGTAAAAGTTAGCATGAGATTTAGAGGAAGAGAACTTAGTAATATAAGTAAGGGTCAAGGTGTAATTAAACAGTTTGCTTCCATGCTTGAAGAAGTAAGCGTTGTTGAAAAGGAAGCAAAACTTGAAGGAAAACAAATGATTATGATTTTGGCTCCGAAAAACGCATAATTTGAAGGGAGGAAACACTAATGCCAAAAATGAAAACTCATAGAGGTGCAGCAAAAAGATTTAAAAAGACTGGTACAGGTAAAATTAAAAGAAGCAAAGCTTATACAAGCCATATTTTAACTAAGAAGTCACCTAAGAGAAAAAGAAAGCTTAGAAAAGCTGGCATAGTATTCAAGGGCGATCAAAGAAGAATAGCACAATTATTACCATATTAGATAACGTAGGAAGAAAAGGAGGTTGTAAATAATGGCTAGAGTTAAAAAGGGCACTGCTGCCCATAAAAAACATAAAAAAGTTTTGAAGTTAGCAAAAGGTTTCAGAGGAGCTAGAAGCAAACTGTTTAGACCTGCTAACCAATTCGTAATGAAAGCATTAAAACATGCTTATGTTGGTAGAAAATTAAGAAAAAGAGATTTTAGAAGACTTTGGATCACAAGAATAAATGCTGCAGCTAGAGCAAATGGCATTTCTTATTCAAGACTTATGAATGGCTTAAAGCTATCTGGTATCGAAATGAATAGAAAAATGTTATCTGAAATGGCTATTTATGACAAAGAAGGCTTTGCACAATTAGTTGAAACAGCAAAACAAAAATTAAATGCATAGTTTAGAGTCCTTATTAATAAGGACTCTTTGTAATTTTATATAATACCTAAAACTATTATAATATATGTTTCTTGATTGTATGTTGATAATGTATTAGGATGGATATAGTATAGATTGTTAGATGTATTGGGAATACTCTATAGTAGATATATATTAAATAAAATAGTTAAATAAAATTAAGTATATAAGATATATATGGACGGTGTTAAAACATGAGTATTAAAATAGATATGCATAATATAAAATTGAAGCCTACACAAGTTCTTGTAATCGGGTTTGCAACGATAATTTTAACTGGAGGATTATTGTTAAATCTACCAATTGCATCTCAAAATGGGGAAAGTGTAGGTTTTATCAATGCTCTTTTTACTGCTACATCAGCAGTATGTGTAACAGGTTTATCTGTTGTGGATACTGGTACCTACTGGACTGTATTTGGAAAAACTGTTATTCTGTTCCTGATACAAATAGGTGGTTTAGGATTTATGACATTGGCTACCATGTTTTTTATTATATTAGGAAAGAAAATATCTTTAAAGGAAAGATTAATTATCCAAGAGGCTTTTAATCAGAGTACTCTAGCGGGGCTTGTGCGGTTTTCTAAGTATGTTTTAATAGTGACTTTCGCAGTAGAGGGATTAGGTGCTTTATTTCTTTCCTTGAGGTTTGTTCCACAATATGGATTGATAATAGGTATAGCTTATTCGATATTTCACTCAGTTTCAGCTTTTTGTAATGCAGGTTTTGACTTAATCGGTAATGGAAAAAATTTAATGCCCTATGTCTCGGATCCTATTGTATCTCTTACGGTTTCCTTTTTAATTATTATTGGAGGGATTGGTTTTTCTGTTATAACTGATGTGTTTACTAATAGAAAACTTAAGAAACTATCTCTTCATACTAAAATGGCATTATTAATTACTGCACTGTTATTAACAATAGGCACTGTTGGTTTTATGGTTTTAGAATGGAGAAACCCCAATACCCTAGGAAACTTAACTTTAGGTGGTAAGTTTCTATCTGGATTTTTCCAATCAGTAACCGTTAGAACAGCAGGTTTTAATACCGTTGATTTTGCTCAAATGAGAACTGCTTCAAAATTATTAGCCATTATTCTAATGTATATCGGAGGATCTCCAGCATCTACAGCAGGTGGTATTAAAACCACGACTCTTGGTGTAATTCTCTTTACAATTATTTCTGTTATTAAGGGTAAGAGTGAAACCGAATTATTTAGAAAGAGAATATCTAGAGATATAGTTAATAGAGCTATAACAATTGCTATTATAGGTATATTTTTAATTATTTCTGTTACAATGGTATTATCTATTACTGATAGCCAATTTGATTTTATGGAAATTTTATTTGAAGTTGTGTCTGCCTTTGGTACTGTTGGTTTAACCTTAGGAATAACACCTCTGTTAAGTGCACTTGGTAAGACTCTACTTATTTTTATGATGTTTTCTGGTAGAGTAGGTATACTTACAATTGCATTTGCACTGGCGAGACAGCAACATAAATATAAAGGAAATATTAAATACCCAGAAGGAAAAATTTTAGTAGGATAGGAAGGATGAACATGAAACAATATGTTGTTATAGGTTGTGGCCGTTTTGGAAGTAGCGTTGCAAGAACTCTTTACAAGATGGGACATGATGTATTAGCCATAGATAGTAATGAAGAAATTATTCAGCATGTTTCTGATGAAGTTACCCATGCGGTTCAAGCTGATGCTACTGATGAAAACTCTTTGAAATCTTTAGGAATACGTAACTTTGATGTTGCAATTATTACAATTGGTTCAGACATACAGGCTTCTATTATGGCTACTTTAATAGTAAAGGAACTAGGTATTAAATATGTGGTAGCTAAAGCCAATAATGAAATTCATGCAAAACTACTATTTAAAATAGGAGCGGACCGCGTAGTTTTCCCTGAAAGGGATATGGGAATGCGTGTAGCTCACAATTTGGTATCTAGTAATATATTAGACTATATAGAATTAGCTCCAGATTATAGTATCATGGAAATAGCACCTTTAGATGATTGGGTGGGTAAAACATTGTTAGAAATAGATGTTAGATCTAAATATGGTGTAAATATTATGGCGATAAAGCATGGTTATGAAATGAATGTATCCCCAATAGCTATGGATCGAATTGGCAAGGATGATATTCTTGTTGTTATTGGTCATAACAAGGATTTAGAAAAAATTGAAAAACAAGTTTGGTCATAAAATGGAGATTAAGTTAATTAGTAGTGAAAACAATTCTATTATTAAGCATATAAAATCGCTTCAGCTTAAGAAACAAAGAGTGAGACACCTTCAGTTTACAGTAGAGGGTGTAAGAATTGTTGAAGAATGCCTAAAACATAATGGGGATATTGAATATGTTATTTTCAGTGAAGAATTACACCAAGTCCAAGGGGGATCAGATTTATTAAACAAGGTTTCCTCAAAAGGGCATACTATTTATCAGTTACCAAGCCAATTATTTAGCAAGCTAGCAACCACAGAGAGTCCACAAGGCATTATGGCTGTAGTTAACATGAAGAATAGTAGTTTAGAAGATCTTAAGTTTGAAGATGTTGATAACTTATTCTTTGTTATTTTAGATCGCATACAGGATCCTGGTAATATGGGAACTATTATCCGCACCGCAGAAAGTGCTAAAGTTGATGCAGTTATAATCACAAAAGGAAGTGTAGATCCATATAATAGTAAGACTCTAAGAGCAACAATGGGAGCTATATTCCATTTGCCAATTATACAATGCGATAATGATGTATGGATTGAATACTTAAAACAAAAAAATGTAGAACTAATAGCAGCAGATTTAGATACGGATAAAACCTATATAGATATTGATTATAATAAGAATATTGGTATAGTAATAGGGAATGAAGCTAATGGTATCAATAGCAATATATTGTCCAGTGTGGATGAAAGGGTTATAATTCCAATTTTGGGTAAAATAGAATCCCTTAATGCATCAGTGGCTGCTGGCATTTTAATATATAAAGCTGCAGAAGAAAAACATCTAAGAAAAGTTTGAAAATTTTAAAAATTATATTTATTTAATCAAACTACCTTGTTTCAGCTATTAAGCTATGTTATAATAAACATACGATGGCTTGAAGGAAGGAGAGTGGAACAATGAAGACTCCTGATGTGTTTTGGAAACTATTTGAGTTGACAGGTTCCGTTACAGCCTATATTATGTATAAGAAACTATCCATTAATTAATAGATGAATAAGTTAAATAAACAAAAGCATTGATGGAGAAAAGTAAGCTATAAACTGTTCTAAAAGAGAAAAGGTACCTTAGGCTGAAAGTACCTTATAACAAGTATAGCAGAAGTTCGCTCTGGAGCTATAAAACTGAAGTCTGTATTTGAGATTGTAGGTTTTATCGGTTGACGCCGTTAATGTCTTCGAGTGGTTCATTGTTTAATTGCAATGGACTATTAGGGTGGTACCACGGAGTGAAACCTTCGTCCCTTCTGGGATGAGGGTTTATTTTTATTTGTAAAATTAGAAAGGAGATTTGTTATGGAAGGAAAATTAAAAGAATTGAAGGAAAAAGCCATATTAGAAATTAACGAAGCTGACTCTACAGCTATTTTAGAAAAGGCTAGAATTCACTATTTAGGTAAAAAAGGAGAATTAACTGAAATATTAAGGGGGATGGGATCATTAAGTGCCGAGGAACGTCCTCTAATAGGTAAAATAGCTAATATTGTTAGGGAAAATATAGAGATTGCATTAGAAGAAGCTAAAAAAAGTATTAAAATCAAAGAGTTAGAAAAGAAGTTACAATCTGAAGCAATTGATGTCACCATGCCTGGTAAAGAGATTAAGGTAGGAAAAAGACATCCTTTAACACAAGCTATGGATGATTTGAAAAATATTTTTATAAGCATGGGCTTTAAAGTTGCTGAAGGTCCAGAAGTAGAAACCGTATATTATAACTTTGATGCTTTAAATGCTCCTAAAAATCATCCATCTAGAGATGTTAGTGATACTTTCTATATAAACGAAAGTACAATTTTAAGAACACAAACATCTCCAGTACAGGTTAGGGTTATGGAAAAAAATGAGCCACCAATTAGAATTGTTTCATTAGGTCGTTGCTTTAGAAATGATACTCCAGATGCTACACATTCTCCTATGTTCCATCAAATAGAGGGGCTTGTAGTAGATAAAGGCATTACAATGGGAGATCTGAAAGGAACATTAGATGTATTTGCAAAGAATTTTTTTGGTCCCAATACTCAAATAAAGTTTAGACCACATAACTTTCCATTTACAGAACCTAGTGCAGAGGTTGATGCCACTTGCTTTAAATGTGGTGGAGAGGGTTGTAGTGTATGTAAGGGAAATGGTTGGATAGAAGTTTTAGGCGCAGGAATGGTTCATCCAAATGTACTTAGAAATTGTGGTATAGACCCTGAAGTGTATAGCGGATTTGCCTTTGGTATGGGAATAGACCGCCTAACTATGCAAAAATATGGAATTGATGATATTCGTTTATTATTTGAAAATGATATGCGTTTTATCAATCAATTTTAATAGAAAGTAGGAGGAATGTATTATGTATGTATCAATGAACTGGATTAAAGATTATGTAAATATTAATATAGATATTAATGAATTTGCAGATAAAATGACAATGTCTGGATCTATGGTAGAAAAAATAGATATACTATGTGATGATATTAAAAATGTTGTTGTTGGACATATAGAAAGTATCACACAGCACCCTAATGCTGATAAATTAGTTGTTTGTCAAGTAAATGTTGGAGACGAAAAACTTCAAATTGTAACTGGCGCAACTAATATTTCTGAAGGAGATTATATTCCAGTTGCAGTCCATGGTGCAATACTACCTGGAGGGTTAAAAATAAAAAAAGGAAAGCTTAGAGGAGAGATTTCTGAGGGAATGCTTTGTTCTGCCGACGAACTAGGTATCCCTAAAGCTATGATACCTGAAGAAATTAAGGATGGAATTTGGATATTAGATAAAGCCTATCCTTTAGGTCAAGATATTACTGAAACACTTAATTTAAAAGATCAAGTAATTGAATTTGAAATTACATCAAACAGACCAGATTGTTTAAGTGTTATCGGAATGGCTAGGGAAGTAGGAGCTACCTTAAATGAAAGTGTGCAATATCCAAAAGTAGAGGTTATAGAAATAAAAGATAAGGCATCAGATCATATTTCTGTGGAAATACAAGACAATGAAGGATGTACAAGATATGTTGCAAGAGTTATTAAAAATATAAAAATTGGTTCTTCTCCACAGTGGATACAGCAAAGATTAATTAATGCAGGGGTTCGCCCAATTAATAATATAGTAGATATTACTAACTATGTAATGCTAGAGTACGGTCAACCATTACATGCTTTCGATCTATCTTATATTGAAGGGAACAAAATTATAATTAAGAGAGCTAAAGACGATGAATTATTCAGAACCTTAGATGGAGTGGAAAGAAAATTAAAGTCGTCTATGACAGTAATTGCTGATGAGAATAAATCTCTAGCTATTGCAGGTGTAATGGGTGGAGAACAATCTGAAGTAACAGAAAATACAAAAACTATATTATTAGAGTCTGCACATTTTAGCCCAAATAATATAAGGCTTACTTCTAAGCAATTGGCCCTTAGAACAGAGGCTTCTTCAAGATATGAAAAAGGTGTTGATCCTAATATAGCACGCTTAGCTGCAGATAGAACATGTCAATTAATTGTAGAACTAGGGGCAGGAGAAGTACTTGAAGGAGCAGTTGATATTTATCCTGAAGAAAGAATGCCTCGACAAGTAATAATTAGACCTAAAAAAATCAATGACCTTCTAGGCATTTCTTTAAGTAATGAAGAAATGATTGATATTTTCGAGAAGCTAGAGATCACTGCGAAGGATTTAGGTGATACTCTTGAAGTTACAGTTCCAACCTATAGAATGGATCTTGTAATGGAAGCAGATTTTGCTGAAGAAGCAGGGAGAATTTTTGGATATGATAAAATACCACCTACAATGGCTAAGGGAAATATAGAAGTTGGAGGTAAACCTAGCAGACAAATTATAGAAGATGTGGCGAAGGATCTTTTAAATGCAATGGGCTTTAATGAAATTTTAACATATTCATTTGTTAGCCCTAAAACTATAGATATGATTAATCTTGATGAAAGCAGCATAAAAAGAAATATGGTAAAGCTAATCAATCCTCTTGGAGATGAGACTAGTGTCATGCGAACTAGTTTACTTCCAAATATATTAGAAGTTGCAGCTAGAAATACAAATCGAAAGGTTGAGGATTTTAGGGCATTTGAAATTGGTCAAATATTTATTACTAAGACTGATGAGGTGCAAGAGTTACCGCTTGAAATTCCAAGTTTAGTAATGGCTATGTATGGTAAAGAAGACTTCTTTACATTGAAAGGAATAGTAGAAACATTATTAGATGGTCTAGGAATTAAAGAATATGAGTTTATAGTAGAGAAAAATAATCCAAGTTATCACCCTGGCAGATGTGCAAATGTTATAGTACAAGATAGAGTTCTAGGAACTATTGGTGAATTACATCCTATAGTAATAGAAAACTATGATTTAAATCAAAGATGTTACTGTGGGGAATTAGATTTTAGTATTTTAGCAGATATTACAAACATGGAAAGACTTTATGAATCGCTACCAAAATACCCAGCTATAACTAGAGACTTTGCTGTTGTGGTAAAGGATAATATATTGGTAAAGGAAATTGAAGATATTATTAAGGCTCAAGGTGGGGACATACTAGAGAGCTTTAAGTTATTTGATGTTTACCAAGGAAGCCAAATTAAAGATGGCTTTAAAAGCATTGCATATACTATTACCTATAGAAATAAGGAACGTACTTTAACAGATGATGAGGTAAATGTTGTCCACAATCGTATCTTAGCTGATATTGGTAAAAAATTGGATGGAGCATTAAGAGAATAAGGGGCTAAATAGCTCCTTTTTCATATAGTATAAGAAGGCACTCTTCTATATCCATAATACGACTTTTTTATAAACAAAATAATTATAGAAAAATCACCATTTCTAGCAGGATATTTGAAAGATATACAGAAAATATATAACAACAACTTCTTCAAAAAGGAGCTGATAGAAGAATGAGTCAAAAAAACAAAGTTTTAGTTAAAATAAATGGACAAGAATATCCTATTGTCGGTGCTGAACCTAAAGAGTATTTATTAAAGGTAGGCAGTTTTGTAGATGATAATATGGAAGCTGTAGCTAAGGCTAATAAAAAACTTAGCACCTCAATGATTGCTGTATTAACATGTATTAACATTACAGACCAATTTTTAAAGATGAAAAATAACTTTGAAGAGTTACAGAAAGAAATGCAATTACCTCAGGTAGAAATTGATGAATTAGAAAAGTATATAGAAACTCTCAATGACCAGTTAAAGGAAAAGGACGAAGCATACTTTAATCTTGAGAAAAAAATTGAAGAAATAGAATTACAGCAACAAGAGGATGAGCGGATAAAGGCACTAAATGATCAATTATTAGAGAAGGAAGATGATTTGCAAAAAGCGCAAATCCTAATTAATGACTTACAGAATAAATTGTTTGATAATCAAATTAAACTAGTACAGGCAACAAAGGAATTAGAAGAATATATGGTGAAAAATGATTTGAAGAAAAATAATAGGGATTTTCGAGGAAAATAAGAAGGTTTGCTATGGAAAATGGAAAGTAGTGATATAATAATAATATCTATAATTCTCCTTGTAACCTTGTATTTTACTGGGCTTAGCATTAAAACGTCAAAAATTCGTCAAAAATGAATTAAAAAATAAAATTAACTGTATCTGTAGCTCTTTTTATCATGTCCTTAGTTACATGAGAGTAGGTTTTTATAGTCATTTCTACATCATGACCCATGAATTTAGCAACTGTCTTAAAATCTACTCCACTTGCAACTAGCATAGTAGCATAAGTATGTCTTAAATCGTGCAAGGTAACACTCAGTCCTCTTTTATTTAATTTTTTATAGATTCTATAAGAGGCATTTTGTGGACGGTTATCTAAAAATATTCTATTTTTAATATCTGTAGGATTGTTCTTTTTATACTTCAAAAGTGTACTTAACGTGCTTTGAGGTATAGGGACAATCCTATTTGAATTTTTACGTTTTACAGTGCCAAATCCAAATGAACCATTTTTTAATCTTTTCCATTGTTTATTAACATTTAACTCACTGTTCACCTCGTCTATATCTCCCCAAGTTAAACCTATAATCTCCCCAATTCTCAATCCGCAGGTAGCAGCTAATAAGCATATAACATAGTCTTTTTCAGGTTTAATTAAACTTAGCAAATTGTCAAGTTCTGATTTAGTTAATGCTTTCGCCTCTTTAATTTCCTCTAGAAGATCTATATCTTCATCTAAAGGAGTTTTAATTATTATTTTATAAGGTTTTTTAGTAGCTTTATTAAATAACGATTTTATTCGTGAAATGTACAATTAATAGTTTTTATTTTTAAGTTTGGATTCTCTAACATTTCATCTACACACTCCTGTATGTGCAGATACTTTATTTATTCCATTGGAATAAAATTTAATCTATTAAAATGTTCAAATGTTTCTCTGTATGTTTTTATCGTGTTAGCTTCCTTATATTTTACTAGGTCATTCAGGTATCTCTCCTTGAATTCTAAAAAAGTAATTCCTTTGTCGTTTATAGACAAATCTGCTATAAACTCACCTTTCATTTCATCTAATCTTGTATCTGCCGCCTTTTTAGCTAAAGCTTTTGTTCTAAAGCCTTGTTTACTCCTTTGTTTCCATTTTCCATTTTTAACACATATAACACCTAGAAGTATTTTTATGCCCTTCTTTAATCTAGAGAGTGAGGTCATACAATGAGACCAAACAAAATTATAATTTACCATTCAAAAAATTAATGTTCCCATTACTTCTAATATTTGGTATAATTACCATGATAAAATAAATCTAAAATGGAGGAAAGAATATGAAAAAAGTCTTTTTATGTATTTTAATAGTATTGACGTTATTTACAGGGGTTGCTTGTAACAATAATGAACCCACAACAAATCAAGGTAAAAGTGGAGTTCAAGATAGTGAAGAAACCAATAAAGCAGAAGAGGAAAAACCTAAGGAAAAAGAAGAAGATGTTAAGACATTTAAAATTGGTGATACTATAGTTACAGATACAAGTGAAATAACTATAAATAATATTGAATTTTCCTATGATGTGCTACCTGACAATGTTTCTGGAATGTATACTCATTATGCAGCTGAATCTGGTAAAGTTTATATCCATATTGATACTGATGTGAAAAATATTCAAAAACAAAATTTACCGGTCGATAAAATTATGAAAGTTAAGGTAGATTACAATAACGGATATGAGTACAGAGGTGCTCCTGTTCCAGAAGATAAATCACTCGGGTTCACTTACGCAAATATAACAGATATAGATCCTCTTGAAACATTAGGAGTTAGATTTTTGGTGAATTGTCCTCAAGAAGTTGAAGAATCTGAAAATCCTGTAGTATTGTTCTTTGATATTAATGGAGAACAATACCGATATGATATGAGATAAAAATTATTTATAAGGTTAGAAACGTTAGGAGCACCCCTTGAGGGTGCTTTTATTATGCCCTTCTTTAATTCATTTAATAGATTAATTACGATCATATGGTAAATTTTTCTTAAATATTGTATAATGGTGGAAAAGTGAAAAAGCAGAAGGGATAGAATATTTATGAAGTTTGAGTTAATTATCATATTAATTATTTTTGGTTTTGTATTAGCAATGTTGATTTTTGCTATTTCATATCAACAAAAATTGATAAGACGACATAATGCGAAAAAAAGAGAATATAATTCAGAAATGACTTTAAGAGGAACACTTCACAGGCATGGGATGCCAAATATAAATGCATATGCTCCTGTCGATGTTTTTTTAGTTGAAGACAAACTAATACTAGAATGTAAGGAAAGGAAATTTGAATTACTACTTGATAAACTTACATCTGTAAAATTTACAAACAAAACAAATTTACTAACTCAAGCAAGTAATCCAGCTGGAATTGGTAAAAAATACGATAAAGGAAGTTACCTTATAATTAATTACATTAGCCTAGGAGGAAGTAGAACAATCGTATTAGAATTAAAATCACAAGTTATAAAAGCGGTTCAAATTTCAAACTATTTAACTGAAATAATATTAGATAGAAATACAGTAGAAGGAACTATACAACTATAAAAGTTAAAAACCAGTTTTCAAAAAGCTGGTTTTTTTGTGCTTAGAAACAGAAATTTTGAAAGCAGGTGAAGTTATGAAGAGATATATAGTAGTTATTGACCCAGGCCATGACGGAGTGATCCAGGAGCAGTAGGCCCTACTGGATTAAAAGAAAGTCATGTAGCATGGAAAATCGCATGTATGGTGGCAGATATTCTCATGTGATATGGCATAGAGATTATATTTACAAGGGTAGGAGATGAAAGAGTCAGCTTAGATAAAAGAGTTCAGATAGCCAACGAATCTAAAGCTGATTTTTTGTATCTATTCATATTAATAGTGCAAGTAATCCTAAGGCTACAGGTACAGAAACCTTTGCATACAAAGCAGAAGTTGAAGGAGATAGACTAGCACGCTCTATACAAAGCAATCTAGTACAAGCAATAGGATTAGCAGATAGAGGTGTTAAATATGATGGTTTTCAAGTACTTAGAAGTACCATTATGCCAGCTGTACTTGTAGAAGTAGCTTTTATCAATAATCCTGCAGAAGAACAACTACTCAAAAGTGACGAGTTTTTGGAGAAGGCAGCTGTGGGAATTGCAAAAGGAATATTAAATCACATAGACATTGATTATATGCCAAAGGAGGACAAACCTATGGAAACACCACAATGGAAAAAGGAAGGAATAGAATATCTAGCAAAAAATAATTTAATGTCTGATCCTATAGGATGGATTAAAAAAATAGACGAACCTATGCCAGTATGGGCGGTAACAACTTTATTTATGAATATACATAAGGATTTGAAAGGAGATAAATAATGAACTATAAAACAGTTTGGAATAGTTTAGTTGCTTTTTTTGGTACATGGACAACATATCTTCTTGGAGGGTGGGATAGCATATTGAAAATACTAGCTATTTTAATGGCAGTAGACTATATAACAGAATTAATGAAAGGATTTAAAAATAAGAACCTAGCCAGTGATATAGGTTTTAATGGACTAATGAAAAAGGTGCTATATTCTTAGTAATTATTCTGGCCCACCAAATAGATTTAACTCTAGCTGTAGAAAATCCTATCTTTAGAACTATGGCAGTTTTATTCTATACAGCCAATGAGGGCATATCTGTAACAGAAAACATAGCATTATTGGGTGTACCTTTACCTCCTGGTATATTAGATGCATTAAAGAAACTAAAAGATAATAACGAGAAAATGTTAGAGTAGAGCTTAAGTTCTATCCTTTTTTATTTTTATACAGATATATCACAATATATAGTTTGTTTCATAATATATATTGCAACTAAAGATGAAGCCAATTATATTACATCTAACTCAGTTTCAAAAAGGTAGTGAAATATATGTTTTCTTTCATCTTTTTAATTATTATATTATGTTGTGCATATTGACGTGAACGTAGATGCGGATGTGAATTTTGTGATTGTAAAAGATAAAGGAAACATAATTAGGGTAGAGCTTAGGCTTTATCCTTTTTTATTTTCAACATGAAATATAGAACAGTTTATATGAAATTGCATAGTATGTATTACAACTAAGTATAGTCCTAAAAGATAAACTAAGTTGTGTATTTAGCAGTACTTAAAATAAAAAAAGGTAGGTGTAATATATGAGCGATAAACTAGGTTTATTTGGAGGAAGGCAAAGTAGCTTACTTTTCTTCTTCTTGATCTTGGTTATAATTTTCTGTAACTGTGGCATTTTCAGAGATAGTGGAGATAGCTTATTATTCTTCTTCCTATTACTTGTTGTATTATTTGGTGGACGTGGATTCTTTGGATGCTAAAAAGATAAATGAATTAGGGTAGGGCTGAGGCTTTACCCTTTTTTATGTCTATTTTACTCTTTACACCGAACGTACATTCTGATAATATATAATAAAGAACACATGTTTGGAGCGATAAGATGATAAATCAATCATAAAAGCTTTGGATATAGATATAGTAACGAAGGTATAAGGGGAATTATCATGCTAACTGAAAGGCAGATGGAAATTTTAAAAGCAATACATCAATATATACAAGCTAATAGTATAAGCCCAACTGTAAGGAGTATTGCAGATTTAGTTGGGTTAAAATCTAGCAGTACTGTACATGGCCATCTTAGCAATTTAGAGAAGGAAGGTATATTACAAAGATAGATGTTAGTCCAAGATCTATAGCAATAACTGAAAAGGGAATAAGCGTACTAGAAGAATATAAGAAATAGAAAAAAGCAATAATCTAATTAAGACTATCGCTTTTTTATTTGCCGTCAAAAATTCGTCAAAATTTAATTTATGTTTATGTCTATTTGTTTATATCTATAAATTTAATAAAATACTAAAACTGTGCGTTTCTTAATAATTTTTATAGTAAATAGTATGTTTTTATAGATTGTTTAGATATAATAATATTATCACTACTTTTTATCTTTGTATAAAAAGTGGTATAAGAAAAAGATAGAAAGGTTGTTGAAATATGCAACATATTGAATTGTTAGCACCAGCAGGTAGTTTTGAGGCTTTAAAGGCTGCTGTGCAAAATGGTGCTGATGCAGTTTATTTAGGTGGTGTAGATTTTGGAGCTAGAGCTTATGCTTCTAATTTTGATAGAGATACTATGAAGGAAGCTGTAGAATATGCACATATACGTGGTGTGAAAGTATATGTAACTGTAAATACATTAATGAAGGATAGTGAAGTTCAAAGTTTAATGAAGTACATAAAGTTCTTATATGAAATAGATGTAGATGCAGTTCTAGTTCAAGATATAGGAGTTTTTAATTTAATTAAAGAGACATTCCCAGACTTTGAGATCCATGCAAGTACACAAATGACACTACACAACAAACATGGTGTAGAGCTATTAAAAAATATGGGAGTTAATCGAGCAGTTTTAGCAAGGGAGTTAACGGTCGAAGAAATTAAAAGTATTTATAACGAAACTGATATAGAGCTAGAGGTTTTTATACATGGTGCCCTATGTGTTTCTTATTCGGGACAGTGTTTAATGAGTAGCTTTATTGGAGGTAGAAGTGGTAACAGGGGCCGTTGTGCACAACCATGTAGAAGAGAATATAGTTTGCTAAAATTAAATACAGATCAGCTTCTAAAGAGCGATAAAGCATTTCATCTTAGTATGAGAGATTTAAATACTGTAGGAGAAATAGGTAGGTTAATAGATGCTGGTGTAACTTCCTTTAAAATAGAAGGTCGTATGAAAAAACCACAATATGTAGCTTCTATTGTTAGGGGTTATAGGAGAGCTATAGATACTTATTTGGATAATAGAAAAGTTTTACGAGATAAAGCATTGGAAGAAGAAATGGAACAAATGTTTAATCGTAAGTTTACAAAAGGATATTTGTTTAGTAGTCCAAAAGCAGATGTAATTAATATTGAAAAGCCAAATAATCGGGGGCTGTATTTAGGTAGGATAGAGCATTTTGATGTAAGAGAAAACAAATTGAAGATTAAGCTAGAGGTAGATATAGCTCAGGGAGATGGTATAGAAATATGGAACAAATCTTCTGGAGATATAGGTGGTACTATTAGAAATATTTATATTAATAATAAATTAGTTAAAGAGGCTAAAAAAGGTCAAGTAGTTGAAATAGAAATGAAGGGTGATATACAAAAAGGTGATGAAGTATATAAAACCTTAAACATATCTTTAATGGATGAACTTGAAAGAACATATGCACATGATAAAGAACATAAAAAGATATTCATATATGGTGAAGTACAAATAGAAATTGATGAGAAAATTAAACTTCATCTATGGGATGAAGAAGGACATACTGTATATGTTCAAAGTGATGATGTTGTTCAAAGAGCGATGAAAGTTCCTCTTACTGAGGATAAACTTTTAGAACAACTATCTAAATTAGGAAATACTCCTTTTGAGCTGTATAATTTAGATATTAGTTTAGAGGAAAATAGCTCTGTACCTATTTCTGTATTAAATAGTTTAAGAAGAGACGCAGTAGAGAAGCTAGTAGAATTAAGAAAAACTAGACATGCTAGAGAAAAGATAGAAGATTTAAGATTTACAAGAAAACTAGAAGATCTTAAGATATCAAGTGAAAATCGAGATGGGAAAATAACTAAACAACAAAAAATATCTGTAAAATTAGATACATTAGAGCAATTAAAGGTGGCTTTAAATTATTCAATTAATCGTATTTATTATGGAGATATATCTACTTTTAAAGAAGCTATATCATTATGTAAAGATAAAAATATAGAAATTTACTTAAGAACACCGCCTATACTAAGAGATAGTGAATATGAAATCTTAGAAAAGTTAGTAAAAGGATTAAAGTTTGATGGAATTTTAGCTGGTGATTTGGGAATAATTAGGTTTAACAATACTTATTTTAAGCTCCCATTGATAGGGGATTTCTCATTAAACGTAATGAATAGTTACACTATTGATTCCTTCGAAAAGCTTGGATTAAATGGAATTACACTGTCACCAGAGCTAGATTTCAAAACTATTTATAAGTTAAATCTAGATAATGGATTAGAAAAAGAGGCGATTATATACGGAAAGACGACTGTTATGACTATTGAGTATTGTCCTTTAGTTCAGGAAAACCAATGTGATCATAAATGTGGAGAATGTCGTTATCCTAAATATAAGTACAATTTTGGATTAAAAGATGCTAAAAACGTGACATTTCCATTTGGAAAAGATTATTGGGGAAGAAGTACGATTCTTAATTCAAAGCCTTTATTTATGTTAGATAAGCTAAATGACTTTAAAGATATTAATATAGGGTGGTTAAGATTAGAATTTACTGATGAAACTAATAATGAGATAGAAGATATAATAGTAATGACTCTAAACAATATGAATAATATATTAACAGGCAAAAATTTAAAATATAGTGAAGACTATACTAATAAACTAAAAGATGGATTTACTAGGGGACATTATTATAGAGGAGTAGAGTAATAAATTAAATATAAATCAAAAGAGAGTCTATTATATATAAATAGCTCTTTTTTATGAGATTAAGTAAAATTAATAATAAACTTAAGAAAAAATTTATAAATAGTTAAAAACAATTTAAAGTATATACTATATAATTAGTGGTATATAGTGCAAAGTCTAAAAATGATTAGAAATAATTATTTTAGGTATTACTTTAACAGGGAGGTATTATATGATTTTACTTAAAAAACGATGGGATGAGTATAAACATTTCTTATTACTTTCGTTATATGGACTGCTATATATATGGTTTTACTATCTAGAAAAAACTGTTGTTCCAAAGTATGATATGTTTTCACCTATGGATATGAAAATTCCTTTTATAAAAGAATTTGTTATACCATATTTATTCTGGTATATATACATGGCCTTTGGGTTTATTTATTTAGGTATTGTATCAAAAAAGGATTATTATAGGCTGTTTTTATTTATGTTCTTTGGTATGGCTATATGCTATACTATTTATGGGATTTTTCCAAATGGACAAAGTCTACGTCCTGTAATTACTGAAAATGATATTTTCTCAAGAATTATGAAAGGTATTTATGCTGCTGACACACCGACTAATGTGGCACCGAGCATACACGTATTGAATTCTATTGCAATACATGTAGGTTTAATTGGCTACGAACCCTTTAAAAAAAATATAGGATTACGGATAACTTCTTTTTTACTTATGGTTATAATTAGTGCATCTACAGTATTAGTTAAGCAACATTCTATACTAGATGGAATATGGGCTATAGCACTATCTATGGTGCTTTATGTAGCTATTTATTTAGTTCCAGATTTAATAGCAGGAAGACAAAAGGCTGCAAGAAGAGAGGAAAATACATCTATATCTATGTAAAATAAGTTAAATAATAACTCTAGAATTTTAAAACCTCATCGACTTTTTTAAAAGTTGATGAGGTTTCTTTTACTATATATAGTACTCTATCTATAATTTGTAAATTGTAGGTTCATTGGTAGGTCTGCTTCCCTTATTAGTTGTATAGCAGCTTGAAGATCATCACGATTTTTTCCGGATATCCTAACTGCCTCTCCCTGAATAGAAGCTTGTACCTTTATTTTCGAATCCTTTATCAATGTAGTAATTTTCTTAGCCTGTTCCTTATCTATCCCTTGTTGAAGCTTAATAACTTGCTTTGCCCTGCCACCTAATGCATGCTCTACTTTTCCATACTCTAAAGCTTTTAAAGAAATATTTCTTTGTGTTAGTTTGGTTTGCAGAATATCTATTACATTTTTAAGCTTTAAATCATCAGGAGCATTAATTGTTACTTCTGAATCACTTCTGTCTACAGTTGTATTTGTTCCTTTTAAGTCAAAGCGCTGAGAAATCTCCTTCATAGATTGATTAACAGCATTATCTACCTCTTGCAAATCAATTTGTGAAACAATATCAAAAGAGTTATCTTTTGCCATTCTTATCCCTCCATATTACGTAGTTAATTAATATTATATATGTTTTTCTATTAGAAAGTCTAGCCATATTACATGAGAAACATAATATATGATAACTTTATGTAAAAAAAGGTATACATATATAAATATAAATAATTTCTGTAAATATTTTATTGGATAATAATTAACAATAAGGAGGAATAGGAGGCGAAAAAATGAAAGAAGTTATAGAATGCGGAACATTAATAAAAAGGAATGGTGGATATAAAGATACAGTAGCATATAAAATGATATTTTTAGATGAAACATATTTAGAAGAGATTTTAGATCTTCAAGAGAAAGTATTTAAAACCTTGGATAATCCAGAGACATTTGTACCAGACACAAAAGAATTCATGGAAAAATCAATTTTCCCTCCAGATCAAGGGATGGTTATAGGAGTTTTTACTAATGAAGGTTTGATTGCCTATAGAACTATAAATTTTCCAGGTAAAGATGAGAAAAATTTAGGTCGAGAGATTAATTTGATTGGAAATGATTTGGACAAGGTAGCTCATTTAGAGTCTACAGTAGTTCATCCATTTTATAGAGGAAATAGACTTCAGGCTAAAATGCTACCACATTCAATAAAGTTAATTAGAGAGCTAGGATATGAATTTGTTTTAACTACAATATCCCCTTATAACTATCCAAGTCTTAAAAATGTAATGGATCAAGGGCTAACAATTAAAAATTTAAAGATTAGAAATAATGAGTATAAAGGTAAACTTAGATATTTGCTATCAATTGACTTTATAAATACTGATAAAGAGATAACAGATATTATAATAGTAAAAAATACAGATATACTAAAGCAACAACAATTATTAGATGAAGGATATGAGGGATATAAAATAGAGAAACGAGAAGGATACCTGGATGTAATGTATTGCAAATATAAATAATATAAATGCAATTTATTTATTAGCATAATTATAGAATTATATTAAACTGAGAATACTAAATAGTATTACTAATACAAAATTTAGACAAGCAGTTGACAAATACTATAAAAGTAGTTAGAATTCTAATAGTAAGAAATCTAACTACTTTTGTCTATGTTAAATATAAGGAGCGGAATTATGTATGAAGGAAGAAAATCTTAAACAAATCCATAATGGCTTGCTTGAATTTTCAGACCTTTTTCACCAAAAAATAAGTTCAATATTAAATAGCAATATTTCTATTGATTATTGTTGTAATAAAAACCAAAATAAGGCATTGATGATTTTGGGAAGAAAAGGTAAAATAACTCCTACTATGTTAGGGAAATCTTTAGATATGAAAAAAGGAAGTTTAACTACTTTATTAGATTCATTAGAGAATATGAATCTTGTTTTTCGTGAGGCTGATGGAAAGGATAGAAGAAAAACGTGGATTTATTTAACAGAAGAAGGAAAAGGGTATGTAGATTCTCAAATGCTTCAATATGAAAAAATTATTACTCAAGCTTTTGATTCTCTAGGAGATAAAGATGTAGATAATTTTTCAAAGAGTATTAAAACAGTAATAAACATAATGAAAAAATTGTAAGGAGAGATAGTATGGATCGTTCGAAACAACTAGCAGAAGAAAAAATTGGAAAGTTATTATTAACTTTTTCCGTTCCAGCTATAGTTGGAATGTTGGTTAATGCCCTATATAATATAGTGGATAGGATTTTCGTTGGGAGAGGAGTTGGCTCATTAGCCATAGCAGGAATTACAATTGGTTTTCCAATAATGATTATACTAATGGCATTTTCTATGCTTGTTGGGTTAGGTGCAACTTCTTTAATTTCTATTAGATTAGGACAAAATAGGAAGGAAGACGCCGAGAAGATTGTAGGAAATGCTATGACATTATTAGTTGTTATTATGTTAGGGCTAACAGTAGTTGGACTGGTTTTTCTTGAGCCCCTTTTAAGGATTTTTGGTGCCAGTGCAGATGTAATGCCCTATGCTAAGGATTACTTAAGAATTATTTTATTTGGTGCAGTTTTCCAAGGTATTGGTTTTGGTATGAATAACATTATTAGGGCGGAAGGAAACCCTAAAATAGCTATGTTAACTATGTTAATAGGTGCTATACTTAACACAATACTAGACCCAATTTTTATATTTGTATTTAATTGGGGAATACAAGGAGCTGCATTAGCTACTATAATTTCTCAAGCTGCATCTTCTATTTGGGTGCTTAGTCATTTTCTAAGTGGAAGAAGTACTCTAAAGGTATACAAAGAAAACCTACGCCTAAAGATTGATGTAGTATTAAGTATTTTCTCCATAGGCTTTGCGCCTTTTATGATGCAATTAGCTGCCAGTGCAGTAACAGCAGTATTAAATAACCAACTTGCTGTATATGGAGGAGATATTGCAATATCTGCAATGGGAATCGTTAACAGTATAAGCACAATAATATTGATGCCTATATTTGGTATTAATCAGGGTTCTCAGCCTATTATAGGATTTAACTATGGTGCTGGCCAATTTAATAGGGTAAAGCAAACCTTAAGATATGCTATTACAGCAGCTACAGCTTTGGTTGTATTAGGCTTTTTTCTAATAAGACTTTTGCCTGTACAGTTAATTACGCTGTTTGCTCAAGGTGATCAGACTTTAAT
Source organism: Alkaliphilus flagellatus (assembly GCF_018919215.1). Taxonomy (NCBI): domain Bacteria; kingdom Bacillati; phylum Bacillota; class Clostridia; order Peptostreptococcales; family Natronincolaceae; genus Alkaliphilus; species Alkaliphilus flagellatus. The sequence goes on along the minus strand of NZ_JAHLQK010000004.1, from coordinate 199,801 downwards.
AGATATTGGTACTAATGGACTTAAAATATTCTTTGCTGTATTGCCAATTATCGGTTTTCAAATTGTGAGTGCTAACTATTTTCAGGCTATAGGAAAGCCAAAACAAGCAGCAATTTTAAGTTTATCTAGACAGGTATTATTCCTTATACCAGCGCTTCTAATTTTACCAAGATATTTTGAGTTAAATGGTGTATGGATGGCAAGTCCAGTTTCGGATATATTATCATCTGTAGTAACAGGGATATGGATATTACTTGAAATTAAAAATTTAGGAACAAATAAGGCTACAGAAAAGAACCCTACAAAACCTTTATATCAAGAATAGATTAATCAAAAAGAAACTTATTTTTAAAATAAAAATGGGTTTCTTTTTTTCAAATCTTAAATTCACAGAATATTCGTTTGGTATATTTTGGGTTTTTTACAGTATTTTTAATTTGTAAATTTTAATTAAGACTATAAAAAAATAAATAAATTAATATTTTTAAAATATTAATAAACAAATGAAACTTTTTTATTTTTTTTACGTCTATAATGTTAAATAGGAATAAATATGAAATAGAGGAGGTTTTTATAATGTTAAGAAAAATAATGGCAGTTATTATTATGTTTACCTTGTTTTTAAGTGTAACAACACCTGTTGGTTATGGCGCAGTGAAATCTTCGATTCTAACTAAAGTGGAAGCAGAAAAGTTAGCTAGGGAAAAATTAGATTTAGGGAAGGATTACAAGCTTCAATATAGCAACCTAAATACTCGAGATATACAGCAAAGACAGTTTTGGAATTTAGGGTTTGAAGGAGATAAAAAGAACGCTTCTATTGTTATGGCCGCTGACTCTGGAGAAATAATTTCTTTTAACCAATGGAATGGTAATAATGAAGGAAAAGCCGTAGACTTACTTCAAGATGAGGCTAAGAAAATTGCTGTAGATTTTATTAAATCCTTGGAAGCAGAAAGGTTTAATGAAACTGAAGAAGTTACTGTTAAGGCTCCTACAGTTATTCCATATGATATAAAGATAAATTATACTGACGATGATAGCTATCACTTCATGTTTGTAAGAGAAATAAATGGGGAGTTTTTTCCAAGTAATTATTTTAGAATTACCGTATCAGGGCTAAATAAAAGTGTAAGTTCATATGAAATGAAATGGGATATTGGAAGTTATGAAGGAAATAAACAACTCTTAAATGAAGAAGAGGCTAGAGATTTCTTTGAAAAAGAAGATCGTCTCCAACTTAAATATGTAAGATTAAATAAATATAATCAAGAAGATAGTAAAAATGTTGTTTTAACTCCAGTATATATTTATACACCAAAAGAAACTGATAAAATAGATGCTATTACTGGGAAATTACTAACATCGGATCAATTATATAATTGGAATTATTATGGCTATCCATTTTATCGAGAAGACTCATCTACTGCAAATGAGATGATGGCTAAAGAGGCATCAGATGGTGGATCTGAAATGATACCGGAGGATGGTGTAATTTCAAAGGAAAAGGCAGAGCAAATAATAATAAATACACTTAAAGAACATGTAGATATAGAAGGAATCAAACTAAATAATACTAGTTACACAAATTATTATGCTGGAATTAAAGGCAAGTTCTGGTCTGTATATTGGAATTCTGATGAGGGAGATAAATATTTAAATTCAGTGGTAAATGCTGAAAATGGTCAGGTATTAGAACTTTTATATAATAAAAATGAAGGATATCAGCCTATAAAAGAAGTAAGAGACTTAAAAACAACTGAAAATATTAAAGAAAATGTTAGAAAGAATGATGATGCTCTAAATATAACAAATGAAAAAATTCAAACAATGTTTCCAAAAACTAAAGGAGCATTAAAATTAGAAATAAAATCAGATAATGTTATAGATAAAGATCAAGTATATGTATCAAGCTCTAGATATATAAATAACATTCCATTCGATGATAATTATGTGCATATGACATATAACGATGAAACCGAGGAAATAAGCAGTTTGAGATATAGATGGTACGATGTAGATGTACAAAAATCTAGTTCAATGTTAACTAAGGAAAATGCTCATAAAATATTCTATGACAATGTAGGACTTGAAAAATATTTAGTACAATTAAAAGACTTAGAGAAACTGGAAAAGGAAGGTTTAGAAATACCTATAAAAGAGTTGCTACCTGTATATGCACTAAAAAGCTTTGGCTTTAATTACATTGATGGGGTAACCGGCAAGTTTCTAAATTATTCAGGAGAAGAATTTAAAGAAGAGCAAAGCAATCAAACTCAGTTTACAGATATAAAAGGATCTCCTTATGAGAAAGACATTTTACTTATGGATAAAATGGGGATATTGAAGGTAACAGAGAAAACTTTTAAGCCAGAGGAAGCTTTACTTCGAAAAGATGCACTTAAATGGATAGTGGAGATAGGTTGGAGCAATAAAGCCTATTATGTAGATAGATATTACAATGGATCCAATGAAAATAAAGGAAAAGATTATTTTAAGGATATTTCAAAGGACAGTCCTTACTATAAATATATTGAAGCTGGAGTAGAGTTTGGTATTATCGATAAGGGTGATTATTTTAAACCAGATGAAAAAATTAGTAAAATTGAATTAGCAAAGTGGATTATAAATGCTATGAAACAAAAAGAATTAGCTAATTACTCTAGTATTTTCCAAGTACCATATAAGGATAAGGAAGCAATAGAGACAGAGGATATAGGTTATGCGGCGTTAGTGAAATACTATAATATATTTGGAGATAAAAATATTGAAGCAGAATTTTCGCCTAACAAAAATCTTAATAGAGGTGAATTTATTCACTTTATGTATCAACTAATAAGAGATTATAAAGATATGAAAAACTAGAATAACACTTAAATATTAATAATATAAATATTAATTTTAGTAGATCAATCCCTTTTGAATATTACTTTCAAGAGGGATTGTTTTATTGTTATAAATAAATTCAATAGAATGATGGAAATAAATAGAAAAATTCAATTGTTAACATTGTTAATTATTTAATAATATATAGGTGAAGCAATAATAGAATAGGAGGGGTAAAATTGAAACAAGGAAAAGCAAAGATTATAGCAGCAGGAGGTATACTAGGTTTATTAGCAGCACTGTTGGTCAAGTTTGGTAATCCTGTTAACATGGGTGTTTGTGTAGCTTGTTTTTATAGGGACATTGCAGGAGCTCTAGGACTTCATGGAGCAGGAAATGTTCAGTACATACGACCGGAAATATCAGGATTTATTTTAGGTTCATTTATTATTGCTAAAACTAAGGGAGAGTTTAGGGCAAGAGGTGGATCATCTCCACTTTTAAGATTTGTATTAGGATTTTTTCTAATGATTGGAGCACTAGTGTTTTTAGGCTGTCCTCTTAGGATGATTTTAAGATTAGCTAACGGAGATTTAAATGCTATTACTGGTTTAGTTGGCTACGTTGTCGGAATTTTTATAGGTATTCAATTTATTAAACGAGGATTTAGTCTAGGAAGAAGTGTAAACCAACCAGAGTCAAGCGGATACATTATGCCTATATTTGCAATAGGTCTATTAGTGCTATTAGCTATACAACCCGCTTTTGTTTTATTTAGTGAGAGTGGACCTGGAGCAGCCAGAGCACCTATTGCTATAGCTTTAGCTGCTGGTTTAATAGTGGGAGTACTTCTACAAAGAACAAGACTTTGTACTGCAGGAGGATTCAGAGATGCTATACTTATTAAAGATTTTTACTTCTTATGGGGATTAATTGGTATTTTTGTATTTGCCCTTATTGGAAATCTAGTTTTAAATCCAGAAAGCTTTAAAATTAGTTTTGTTGAACAGCCAATAGCTCATAATGATTTTCTATGGAACTTCCTAGGTATGGTATTGGCAGGAGTTGCATCTTCATTATTAGGTGGCTGTCCTCTAAGACAAACTATTTTGGCTGGCGAAGGGGATACAGATGCTGCTATTACCATTTTAGGATTAATAGCAGGAGCAGCTTTTGCTCACAATTTTGGATTAGCTGCTAGTCCACAAGGAGTAGGGATAAATAGTAAGGTTGCAGTATTAATTGGTTTTATAGTTATTATGGCTATTGGATACAATGTAGTAAAATATAATGAGAAAGCTAGAAATGATAGAAAAGGTAGAGCAGTAGAAGGAGGGGTAAGCCATGTATAAAGTTGTAGATGCTAGAGGACGATCCTGTCCAGAACCAGTATTGATGACTAAAGAAGCCGTTTCTGAATATGATGGTACACCTATAGAAGTTTTAGTAGATATGATGGTAGCCGTTGAAAACATTAAGCGTTTTAGTAAAAATCAGGGATTCAATGTTGAGTGCTCAGAAGATGCCGATGGATATTCACTGATTATTAAAAAATAGGTGGTTAATTTGAAGGAAAGATATTGTGTTATTACATTTCATTCTACTTATCAGGCGCTACGATTTGAAAAAATTTTAAAAGAAAATAATTGCGAAGTACGGTTGATTCCAGTACCTAGGCAAGTAAGTACTAGCTGTGGTACAGCAGGTGAAATTCCCTGTAATGATAAGGAGATAATTTTAAGGATATGTCGTGAAAATTATATAGACTATGGTGAATTTCACTGTATAGAAAAAGAAGCTAAACCTAGCTGGTATACAAAATTAATTAAAAGAGAAAAATGTTAATCTATTATGAAAAGGTAGTTTTATTGCTCTAGCTTTTATAGTTATTATATAATCCTAAAATTTTTGTTATATCTAAAGCAATTATGGTATAATCCAAGTATATACTTAGATTTTGGCAAAAAGATGTGAGGGAGGAAAAAGTATGAAGGAAGAGCAGAAAATATTGTTAGAAAGTGGAACAAATGAATTAGAAATTGTAGAATTTAAAATAGGTGAAAATTTTTTTGGAATTAATGTTGCGAAGGTAAAGGAAATAATTCCGTTTTCGAAAGTAACCAATATACCAAAGGCTCATCCATGTGTTAAAGGAATTTTTAAGCCGAGAGAAACAATAGTGACTGTTGTAGACCTCCCTAAGTACTTAAGTATTCAGTCTGAAGAAGATGAGTCAAATAACTTATTTATAATTTCTCATTTTAATAAGATTTCAGTAGCTTTTCAGGTTCATAAGGTAGTAGGTATTCATAGATTTTCTTGGGAGCAGATGGAGAAACCAGATAATACAATTTATGGTGGTGTAGAGGGAGTAGCCACTGGAATTGTTAAAAAGGATGAAAGGTTAATTATTATACTTGACTTTGAAAAAATCTTGACAGATATTAGTCCTAATACAGGGATTCAACTTTCAGAAATAAAGGAGATGGGTCCTAGACAAAGAAGTAATAAGCCGATAATTGTAGCAGAAGACTCTGAAATGCTTTCAAAAATATTAGTTCAAGCTTTAAATGAAGCAGGTTATAGTAATCTTATGGTTACTAATAATGGTAGAGAAGCATGGGACTTGCTCGAGAGATTTAGAGTAGATAAGTCGAAATCATTAAAAGAGCATGTATCCTGTATTATTACAGATATAGAAATGCCTAAAATGGATGGACATCATTTAACAAAGCTTGTTAAGAGTGATGAAGACTTGGCTGAAATACCGGTAATAATATTTTCTTCCTTAATTTCTGATGATATGATGAGAAAAGGTGAGGGCTTAGGAGCGGATGCTCAAGTTACTAAACCAGAGATTGGGAACTTGGTAGGAGTTATAGATAAATTGATAATGAAATAAAAGAATCAAAGCAGCTCACTAATCTATTGTAACTAATGAGCTGCTTTAAATTTATTATTTGATTAACTGTATAGCATTTAGTAACTTAGGTATTACTTGTTTTTTTCTTGATACAACTTCCTTAGCAAATACACCTTGTTCATCTATAACTTCAAATGCAGATGGTATCACACTATTGTGTTTACATTGATATAAAATATAGGAACCTTCTTTTAAAATGTCTGTAACTAATAATAATGTAATGTCATAATTCATTCTTTTGTGTACCTTTTTAATATAATTAATAAAAAGATCTTTTCTATTGAAGACATCATCAATATCTAGTGTAAACACTTGACTAATTCCAGTTTTAAATGTTTCTAATTGAAACTCTTTAAAGTCCTTATAGAAGACTTCTTCTATACTTTGACCTTCTAGAGATGTACCGAATTTAAACATATCCATTGCGAAGTCATCAATATTCAGCTCTACAATCCTATTTAGTTCTTCTACAGCTTTTTTATCGATATCTGTTGTTGTAGGAGATTTAAATAGCAAAGTATCTGATAGAATCCCCGATAACAATGCTCCCGCAATATCAAATGGAATTTCAATATTATGCTCTCTGTACATCCAAAACACTATTGTACATGTGCTTCCTACAGGATTATTTCTAAAGTTAATTGGCATTGATGTGGAAATATCTCCAATTTTATGGTGATCAATTATTTCTAATATGTCTGCTTCATCAAGACCTTCAGCACTTTGACTATATTCGTTATGATCCACTAATATTACTTTTTTTCTTGTAGGATTCATAATATGGTTTCTATTAATAAATCCTAAAAACTTACTCTCATTATCAATAACAGGATAATTTCTAAAATGACTATGGCTAAGCTCATCCTTTACTTCATCTATATATTCCATTTCATTAAACTTAATTATATTTTGTGTTCTCATAATTCGACTAGTATAATTACACATATTTATAACTTTAGAAATATAATAAGTATCTTTTGGTACTAAAATCATTGTAATATTGTTGATTTCAGCTAAATCTATGTATTTCTGCGGTATATCATTACCACCAGTAATAATGATTAACTGTACTTTCGACATAATAGCACATTCTATAATATCATATCTATCACCAACAATAACAATATCGTTTTCACCTAAGAGGCCTTCTATGGTTTTATAATAATATGCTACTACCGATACATGGCCATTAAAAAACTCTTTATTACCAGATAAAACTTTACCTTTTAGATCGTGAACGAGATTTTCTAAAGAAGTTTCTAAATGATAAAAATCTCCATGTATAAGTCCCATAGCAATATTTTTCATGCTTATAATTCCAAGAAGTTTATTATCTTCGTCTACTACCCCTACAGTTTCTAATGAATTATCTTCCATTAGATTATATGTAGAAAGTATAGATTTTTTAGGTGATATTCCTTTAGCAAAATCATATTGTAAATCCTTTACTTGTATTTTAACATCGGAGATATATTTAGGTATCGGTAGTTGAAAATAGTCTAAAACATATTGACTTTCCTTACTTATATTTCCTAGAACACAAGGCATTGTATTAGAACCAAGTTGATTTTTTAAATAAGAAAGGGCAATAGCCGAAGCCACTGAGTCAGTATCAGGACTCTTGTGCCCAAAAACTAAAATAGACATTGTGAACCTCCTTAAAAACTCTTATTTCATCATTTAAGTATTATATCAAAAAATAATTAAAATAGAATCCTATTTAAAAAAGATTATTTTTTTTGAAAACAGAGGCAATATAGATTAATTAGTAAACAAAGTCTCAGTTTATATGGAGTCATAGAATTTTTAGCTATCATATAAGATGAGAACTATGTTCTCAGTCTTTTTTAGGTTTAGCTTTATTAATATATCTTCTTGATAAATTGAAAAATTTTGCAGTCCTAGTTACACTAGGTTTCATAATAAAAGCGATGGACTTTAATATAAATTTCTGAGATAATAATATATTAATAAATCCTTTTAGTCTTGGGTGTTTTTCAATATAAAGGGTGCGACCACCTTGAGAAATGTTAATTCCTGTAGATTTTTTTAATAATCCAGGAACTTTTAAAATAACTGTAAATGGAGTAATTATAATTATTTCTATAATACTTACTTTAATAAAATGTTTTTTGTTTTTTGTAAGTTTTAAATTAACGAGTAGGTCGATAATGAATATTGCCATAATAAATAAATCAAATTTATTAATAAAACGAATAGTTTTTTCGTTAAATTCAAAAATAATATCCCAAATAGATAAAAGCATAATTATTAAAGACAGTAAAACCATCAGAATTTTATATATTCGTGCTAATGTTTGTAATGATCGGTTACGTGGATCTGTTTCTAACAAAAGATACCCTCCTAGCATTATTTAATTAATATGTTAGTAAAAATCTATTAATATATTGTACCACAGAAGTCGATTTAATAGCATCAGACGATTTTTATTATTTGTATTGAACATTTTTAAAATACTAATATAAAGAGGAAGAGGTGTTTTAAATGGAAAAATTTGTTCCAGAAATAAAGTTGAAGCTTAGAGATAGAATAGTAGATGTGCCTCGAGTAATTTCGAAGGCAAGTGGAATAAGGATATTAGGAAAGCGGATAAAATCTATTTTATTTTCTACAGATGTTGCTATTATAAAAAATACTAATGCCGATGCAATTATTGCAGTCTATCCTTTTACTCCTCAACTATCTATTACACAGGCTATATTAGAAGTTGCTACTGTCCCAGTGTTTTGTGGTGTTGGTGGCGGATTAACAACAGGCCAAAGATCGATAGGCATAGCGCTACAAGCTGAACTTATGGGGGCCTATGGGGTGGTTGTGAATGGACCTATGGAAAAAGAAGTAATTGCAGAAATGAATGAAAAAATTGATATCCCAATTATATCTACAATTGTCTCAGAATATGATGATTACCTAGGAAAATTAGAGGCTGGTGCAAGAATTTTTAATGTTTCTGGGGGCGCTAATACGGCAAATATTGTAGAACAAATCAGAAAAAAGTTTCCTGACGTACCTATTATAGCTACTGGAGGACCAACAGAAGAAAGTATAGAAAAAACAATAGCGGCAGGAGCTAATGCAATAACATATACTCCGCCATCTACTGCGGATCTCTTTACTGAAGTAATGCAAAGATATAGAGATAATGTAAAAAAATAAATAGAAGGTGTAAAAACGATTAGTTTTTACACCTTCTATTTATTTATTTTCCTAATTTAGCGTATGATAAATGCAAAAAAGTAAAATAATAGAAATGTATTGATCCTTTTATATAAAACAAAGAGAAAAGGAGAGTAGACATGGCTAAGAAAAGAAAAACAATGGATGGTAATGAGGCAGCTGCTTATATATCTTATGCTTTTACTGATGTGGCAGCCATATATCCTATTACCCCATCTTCTTCTATGGCAGAAGGTGTAGATGAATGGGCAGCCCATGGTAAAAAGAACATATTTGGACAACCAGTAAGGGTAGCAGAGCTTCAATCTGAGGCAGGGGCTGCTGGTGCAGTACATGGTTCATTGCAGGCTGGTGCGTTAACAACAACATATACGGCTTCTCAAGGACTACTACTTATGATTCCAAATATGTATAAGATGGCAGGTGAACTCCTTCCAGCGGTATTTCACGTAAGCGCTAGAGCTATTGCGACTCATGCTTTATCTATATTTGGAGATCATCAAGACGTAATGGCAACTAGACAAACAGGATTTGCATTACTATCCTCTGCTAGTGTACAAGAAGCAATGGACTTAGCAGGAGTAGCACATTTATCAGCTATTAAAGGTAGAGTGCCATTTTTGCATTTCTTCGATGGATTTAGAACATCTCATGAATATCAAAACATAGAAGTTATGGAATATGAGGATTTAGAAAAGTTATTGGATTATGAAGCATTAAAACAATTTAAAAAGAGGGCATTAAACCCTGAACATCCTGTACTTAGAGGAACAGCACAAAATCCAGATATTTATTTTCAAGGTAGGGAAGCTGCAAATCGCTTTTATAATGAAGTTCCAGATATTGTTGCGAACTATATGGATGAAATCAGTAAAATTACCGGAAGAGAATATAAGCCTTTTACATATTATGGTGCTAAGGATGCTGAAAATATTGTTGTTGCAATGGGATCTGTATGCGAAACAACGGAAGAAGTTGTGGATTACTTAAACAAAAAAGGAGAAAAGGTTGGAGTTGTAAAGGTACATCTATATAGACCTTTCAGCGAAAAATATTTCTTTAATGTATTCCCAAAATCAGTAAAGAAAATTGCAGTATTAGATAGAACAAAAGAACCAGGATCATTAGGTGAGCCTCTATATGAAGATATTAGAAACCTATTCTATGGAAAAGATAATCAACCTATTATTGTTGGTGGAAGATACGGATTAGGATCAAAAGATACTACACCTTCACAAATTGTAGCAGTATTTAAAAATTTAAAAAATAGCAACCCTAAAGATGGCTTTACTATTGGAATAGTAGATGATATAACTAATACATCTCTTTTGGAAGAAGACATTATAGAAACTTCTCCAGAGGGCACCATTAAATGTAAGTTCTGGGGGCTAGGCTCTGATGGTACAGTAGGAGCTAATAAAACTGCTGTTAAAATTATAGGAGATAAAACTGATTTATATGCACAAGCCTATTTCTCTTACGATAGTAAAAAATCTGGAGGAACTACGATTTCACACTTGAGATTTGGTAAGAAACCTATAAAATCACCTTATTTAATTTATAATTCAGATTTTATTGCATGTCATAACAGCTCCTATGTATATCACTACGATCTATTAAAGGGGCTAAAGGAAAAGGGTACATTTGTATTGAATTGTCCTTGGTCAGTTGAAGAATTAGATGAAAAAATTCCAGCAGCTATTAAAAGAGCTATTGCTCAGAAAAATATTAATTTCTACATTATTGATGCAGTAGGAATTGCTAGGGAAATAGGCTTAGGTGGAAGAATAAATATGATTATGCAATCTGCCTTCTTTAAACTAGCTGAGGTTATTCCAATGGAAGATGCAGTTAAATACCTAAAAGAAGCTATAGTAGATACCTATGGTAAAAAGGGCGAAAAAATCGTAGAAATGAATTACAATGCGGTAGATAAAGGAGCACAGGGTCTTGTAAAAGTAGATGTTCCTACTAGTTGGGCAGATGCAAAAATTAAAGACCTGCCAATAAAAGACGAACCAGACTTTGTTAAGAGAATACAAAGACCTATGGCTAGACATGAGGGAGACGAATTGCCTGTAAGTGCATTTAAAGGAATGGAAGATGGAACCTACCCTTTAGGAACAACATCTTATGAAAAGCGGGGCATTGCTGTAATGATACCTCAATGGCAAACAGAAAAATGTATTCAATGTAATCAATGTTCCTATGTTTGCCCTCATGCGGTTATTAGGCCATTTCTTCTTGATAAAGAAGAGATGAACAAAAAACCTAATACTTTTGAAACTAAAGAGGCAATTGGTAAGGGCTTAGAAGGTTTAGGCTATCGTATTCAAATAAGTCCATTAGATTGTACTGGATGCTCTAACTGTGCTGATATTTGCCCAGCGCCAGGAAAAGCATTAGTTATGGTGGATGCAGAGAAGGAAATAGTTAGACAGGCTGAAAATTGGGAGTATGCTATTGCTAATATTAAATATAAATCTGACCTAATGGATAGAAAATCTGTAAAAGGAAGTCAGTTTGCAATGCCTTTGTTAGAGTTCTCAGGAGCTTGTGCTGGATGCGGGGAAACTGCCTATATAAAACTGCTTACTCAGCTTTATGGTGATAGAATGATGATTGCAAATGCCACTGGTTGTTCTTCAATTTGGGGTGCTAGTTCTCCATCTATGGCCTATTCAACACTGCCTTGTGGTAGAGGGCCATCCTGGGCTAATTCTTTATTTGAAGATAATGCAGAGTTTGGATATGGTATGGCATTAGCATCTAGACAGGCTAGAGATAAAATAGCTAGTTTAATGGAAGAAGGAATAAATTCAGATTTAGATGAAGACTGTAAAAACCTATTTAGACAATGGTTAATACACAAAGATGATGGAGAAAAAACTAAAGAAGTCACTAAAGAATTATTAGAAGTGATAAATACACATAATCATAAAGAACATCCAATTGTAAAGGAAATTTTAGATCGTAAAGATCATCTAGTTAAAAAATCGATTTGGGCTATTGGTGGAGATGGATGGGCGTATGATATTGGCTATGGTGGAGTGGATCATGTATTAGCTTCAGGGGAAGACATAAATATATTAGTAATGGATACAGAGGTATACTCAAATACTGGAGGGCAAGCTTCTAAAGCAACACCAACAGCTGCAGTAGCTAAATTTGCTGCTTCAGGTAAAAAAATACGGAAAAAAGATCTTAGTTTAATGCTTACTACATATGGATATGTTTATGTAGCAAAGGTTGCACTAGGAGCTAATATGAACCAACTTGTAAAAGCCATTACAGAAGCAGAGTCTTATAAAGGACCATCGATTATTATTTGTTATGCACCATGTATTAGTCACGGTATTAAAAGTGGAATGGGTACCTCTGTTAGACAAGAAAAGAAGGCAGTGGAAGCTGGATACTGGCATTTATTCAGATTTAATCCTGAACTAAAAAAACAAGGTAAAAATCCATTTATACTAGATTCTAAAGAACCAATAGCATCATTTAAAGAGTTTATTCATAGCGAAATCAGATATTCTCAAATTATGAATACATTCCCACATCTCGCAGATGAACTGTTTAGTGCAGCAGAGGAAGATGCGAAAGAAAGATATGCTACCTATAAACGATTAGCAGAAATGAAATATGAATAAATAGATACAGGCCAACTATTATTAATAGTTGGCCTGTATTATAGTTTAATATTTATATCTTACTGAAGGTATTTATTAAGTATTATAGTTTAATATTTATATCTTACTGAAGGTATTTATTAAGTATTATAGAATAATATCTTAATTAGAGTGAAGAGTACTGAAATTATATCTATGTTCCATATTAAAATGGGGGAGTTAAAATGGGAAGGTATTCAAAACAGATACTGTTTGATGAAATAGGAGAACAAGGACAGAAAAAACTTAGTGAATCAAAAGTAGTTGTTATTGGCTGTGGAGCTCTTGGAACAGTAATTGCAAACAACCTTGCAAGATCTGGAGTAGGCTATATAAGGATTGTTGATAGAGACTATATTGAACTGTCTAATTTGCAGAGACAAATATTGTTCGATGAGGAAGATATCAAAAATAACTTGCCTAAGGCTATTGCTGCGGAATATAAGCTAAAAAAAATTAATACTAACATAATTGTGGATAGTATTATAAAGGATGTAAACTCAAACAATATATTAACAATATGTAAAGATATGGACTTAATATTAGACGCAACAGATAATTTAAATATACGATATCTTATTAACGATGCATCTATAAAATTAAATATACCTTGGATATATGGTGCTGTTATTGGAAGTACTGGAATGACCCATACTATTATTCCTAAACAAACACCATGTTTAAGATGTATTATGCCAGATATACCTCCAGCTGGATCTGTAGACAGCTGTGATCTAGTAGGGGTACTAAATAGTATTGTAAATATTATAGCATCTATTCAATCTACAGAGGCTATAAAACTATTGATCGGAAAAACAGAGGCTGTAATAAAAGATTTAAGGTATATAGATGTTTGGAATAATGATTTTGAGGTTATAAAAATAAATTATAAAGAAGATTGTCCAGCTTGTAGTAACAATAAACTGGAGTTTCTTAATCGTAATTCACAAGATGTAATTTTTTTATGCGGTAAGGATAGTGTACAAGTAAACCCTATGAATAATGATATTTCTGCAGATAGTATTGTGAGCAGATTAGAATCTACAGGAATAGAAGTGAGAAGAAACAATTTCTTTTTAAAATTTGAAGTTGAAGGTATTGAGTTTACTTTGTTTTATGATGGCAGAGCAATACTCAAAAATATTTCTGATACTATAAAAGCAAAAATATTATACGGAAAGTATATAGGTTTTTAGTATAGAAAATAAGAGACAAGGTAAATCATTTATCTTGTCTCTTATTTTAACTAGTATATCTTCAATTATAGCTAAAAATTTATTTATTTTTGATTAGTATCTACCCATTCCTTAGCATTTCTTACTTCTGTTTCATTGGGAATAGGCACCCTCGATACACTCTTGAGGTGATCTATATTTGCCCAGGCTGCAGTTATATGATTTTCAATAGGCATAGCCATGTGTTTTTCTTTGGATTTATTTTTTGCCATATAATCACTCCTTTATAGTTAGTATTTTCATATAGAACAAAATCTATTAGAAACAATATTAGGAAGTATTTAGGGTAATTACATAGTCTAGTTTGATAGAGCCAAACATTGACAATATTATAAAAAATTTATAACATTATGTAATAGCTATATGAAAAAATGACTTTTAAAAGGGAGAATATGTTTAAATGGAGAGAAACTTAGTAGGGATTATAATTTCTTTTGCTTTTATATTTATACTTATTGGTATTGCTACTGTTTTGGAAAAAAGAAATAAATTATCTAAAGAAGGAACTAGAAAATTAATTCATATTGGAGTATCTAATTGGTGGATTATTGCTATGATTTACTTTGATAATATATGGTATGCGATAATTTTACCATCGGTTTTTATTATTATTAATTATTTATCATATCGGTTTCAACTAATTAATGCTATGGAACGTAAAAGTGGAAGTAATGATTTGGGAACGGTATATTTTCCTATCTCGCTTTTAATTTTAGTAATTTTTACATTTGGTATTATAAAAATACCATATATAGGAGCATTAGGTACATTGATAATGGGTTATGGTGATGGTTTAGCAGCAATAATAGGTAAAAAATTTGGAAAAAGCAAATATTATGTTTTTAATAATGAAAAATCTTTTGAGGGAACACTAACTATGTTTATTGCTTCTCTGTTAGTATGTTTTTTAATCTTTACTATTTACTCACCTAATATTATTCTTTTTAAGAGTTTAGTAATAGCTGTATTTGCTACAATATTGGAAGGTTTTTCTCCTTGGGGTTTTGATAATTTAACAGTCCCTATTTTTTCTAGTTTATTGTACTATATATTATTTTTTTAGGAGTGAGTATTAATGCAACTTATTGTTGGATCAATAATAACTTTTTTAGTAGTAATTATGGCATATATGAAAAAGTCTTTAAATAAGAGTGGATTTGTAGCAGCTTTTATATTAGGTACATCTATTTATTATTTTGGTGGATTTTATTTTTGGGGTATTATGATAAGTTTCTTCGCATCCTCTTCATTATTTACAAAATATAGGAAAAAAGAAAAGAAAAGTATGGATAAAATAATAGACGAAAATAAAGAAGGTAGAGGGTATATTCAGGTAATCGCTAATGGACTTTTGGGTCTTGTATTTTCATTTCTATATTATAAAACTAAAAACTATAATTATTTAATGGCGTATGCTGCAGTATTTGCGGCATCTAATGCAGATACTTGGGCATCTGAGATAGGCGTATTAAGTAATAAAAAGCCTGTATCAATAATTACTTTTAAGCCAATGGAAAAGGGAATGTCAGGAGGTGTTACACTTCTTGGTACTATTTTTTCACTTTTAGGTTCTAGTTTAATTGCAACTATATTTTTTGGTGGGTATATAATATTGTTTAAATTCGATAGGACTTTGCCTATAAAAACCATGATTATAGTTATTGCTGGATTTATGGGAGCTTTAATTGATAGTATTTTAGGGGCGACTATACAAGTAAAATATATAGATGAGAGGGAGAATATTATTACTGAAAGAAAGTTTTATAAAGGTAAGCAAACGAAATATCTAAAGGGAATAAGGTTTATTAACAATGATATCGTCAATTTTTTGAGTGGTTTATTTGCTTCTTTAATAGTATTATTGTTTATAACTATAGTAAAATAAAACCTATAGGAATTGCTTTATATATGAAAAAATTCTTGATTATAAACTATAAAGGTGATACAATTACTAGGAAAGAAAATAAATCTTTAATGCAGTCCCGTGAGGCTGGCAAGGTTATAATAATAGACTTAGTTACTAATCATAGTATAAGTATAACTTCTTGCGCCTCATGTAAGAAGTTTTTTTATTGTAATAAGGAAGTAAACTTTTCAAATTGTTGAGGGTTTTAACACCTTTAAATCGGTTCTGTGAGACCGAAAAGGGAGAAAAATAATATGTTTTCTCCTTTAGTTATGCAATTTTGCAAAAATAAAAGGAGGTTTTTTTATGTCAGTTAATACATTATCTAAAACAACAGAGTCTGTAAAAAAAGAGGTCTATTTAATGGAGAACTTTAAAAAAGCTATATTAGCCATTCAACATTTAATTGCTATGTTTGGTGCAACTGTATTAGTACCTATACTAACAGGACTGGACCCTTCCGTTGCTCTTGTTGCTGCAGGCACGGGGACCTTAATATTCCACTTTGTAACTAAAAGAAAAGTGCCAGTATTTTTAGGATCATCATTTGCGTTTATAGGTGTTATTATGCAAGTAAAAGATAAATTTAATGGAGATTTAAGCTATGCTCAAGGTGGTATTATAGTTGCCGGATTAATTTATGTACTACTATCTTTTATGATTAAGAAAATAGGCGTAGACAATATTCAAAGATTTTTACCTTCACAAGTAGTTGGACCTATGATAGTAGTAATAGGGTTAACTCTAGTGCCAGTAGCTATTGATATGGCTTCTAATCACTATGTTATAGCGGGGGTTACATTAGCTATAGCATTAGGAATCACTTTTTTAGCAAAAGGATTTATTAAGCAATTATCTATTTTAATAGCGGTAGTAGCTGGCTATATCATTTCTGCACAATTAGGAATAATAGACAATAGTCCGATAACACAAGCTGCTTTAATAGCTATACCAAACTTCACATTACCTAAATTTGATATAGGTGCAATATCAATAATAGCCCCTATAGTATTGGCAGTTTTTATGGAACATGTGGGAGACATTACAACAAATGGAGAAGTAGTTGGACATAACTTTATAGAGGATCCAGGATTAAATAGAACATTGCTCGGAGACGGATTGGCTACATTATTTGCAGGCTTGATTGGTGGTCCTGCTAATACAACTTATGGTGAGAATACTGGAGTATTGGCAATTACCAAGAACTATGATCCATCAATATTAAGACTAGCAGCTGTGTTTGCAATTATACTTGGATTTGTTGCAAAAGTAGGTGGATTTTTAAGATCAATACCAGTTCCGGTTATGGGCGGTATTAGTTTAATGCTCTTTAGTATGATAGCTCTAGTAGGTGTAAATACAATTAGAAATAGTAAGGTTAAATTTAACGTAAAGAACATCATAGTAATGGCGACTATTTTAATACTAGGACTAGGGGCAGGATTTATTGAAAAACATACAGGACTAGCTATAGGAATTCCAATAACTGAAACTATAAAAATAGAGGGATTAAGTCTTGCGGCAATAATGGGTGTAACATTAAATACATTATTAAATAGAAAATAGTAGGACTAAATATAATCAAATCCTCTTTAAAAGCTAATTATTAGCTTTTAAAGAGGATTTTTAATCAGTATATTATTATTAAATGTAATGAAATTTTGTTACTTAAATGTTATATTGGATATAATTAATATGTCTGTAGAGATATATTATGTAAGGATAAGGAGATGATTTAATGTCAGCTGTGGAAATTAAAAAGGGGATTTATTGGGTAGGTGCAGTAGACTGGGATATTAGAGAGTTTCACGGCCCATCATACCACACTACTAGGGGAACTACATATAATGCATATCTAATTATAGACGATAAAATAACATTAGTAGACCTTGTAGATGCAGACTTTGTAGATGTAATGCTTGATAATATTAGAGAAATCGTTGATCCTAGTAAAATAGATTATGTTGTAGTTAATCATGTGGAACCAGACCACTCTGGTGCCTTCCCAACTCTTATGAAGTATGCTAAAAATGCTAAGGTATTTTGCAGCAAAAATGGTAAGGATGCAATGTTACATCATTATTTTGGTGATTATAGCTATGAAGTTGTAAAAACAGGAGATGTAATTGAGTTAGGAAAAAGAACAATTAAATTTGTTGAGGCGCCAATGCTACACTGGCCAGATAGCATGTTTTCTTATGTAGAAGAAGAATCTTTACTTTTTCCTAACGATGCATTTGGTCAGCATCTAGCTTCTACTGGTAGATTTGATGATGAAAATGATATGTGTACAATAATGGAAGAGGCAAAACGCTATTATGCTAATATTTTAATGCCATTTAGTGCATTGGTGGTTAGGAAAATAGAAGAAATTGTAAAGATGGGACTAAAAATAGATATGATTGCTCCAAGTCACGGTATTATTTGGAGAAGTTCTCCAGAGAAAATTATAGAAAAATATATGCAGTGGGGCAAAGGTGAAACTACAAAGAAAGCTGTAATTGCTTATGACACAATGTGGTTCAGCACAGAAAAAATGGCGAGATCTATTATTGAGGGTTTATCTAGTGAAGGTGTAGAAACAAAGTTATACAAAATATCTAGAAGCGATGTTAATGATATTATGACAGATATTTTAGATGCAAAGGCAGTACTTGTTGCTTCTTCCACAATAAATAATACTATGCTCCCAGATGTAGCTTACTTCCTAGAAGAATTAGTAGGATTAAGGCCAGTAAAGAAAATAGGAGCTTCATTTGGTTCATATGGATGGGGCAAGGGAGCAGTTGCTAATATAGAAAAAAGAATAAAAGATGCAGGTATTAGTATTGTTAAAGAAGGTTTACAAATAAAATATGTTCCTACGGAAGAAGATCTTAAAGCATGTTACGAATTTGGAAAAGAGATTGGAAAAATGATAGAGTAGTATAAATATTGTTGGTATAGCAAAAAAGCTACCTAAATTTAGGTAGCTTTTTTGATTTAAAAGAAATTATGCTGATATTCTCCATTTTCGTCGATCTATATAAAATCCAAAAATACCACCGCATAGACCACCAACTATATGAGTGAGTTGAGAAATATTATCATTTGCAAAAAACACATCTATTATTTCCCTTCCAACAAAAAGAATAATAATTAGAATAAGGGTCAATGGAATTTTACCTTCTTGAGTATTAACAAAGGAGCTAAGTAGAATAAGCATAAATACAATGCCACTTGCACCTAGTAATGCAGTGTCAAACAATAAAATATTTAATATCCCCGTAATAATAGCTGTAATTAACATCATGCGGATTATAACCCGAGAACCATATTTTTCTTCTAAGATAGGGCCTATTAGTAATATAATAAGAAAATTACCTAAAAAGTGCTGTAAATCTGCATGGCCTAACACATGTCCTATAAGTCTAAAATAGAAAAATATATCTGCTAATGAACTCCTGTATACAGAAAAAAGTAAAGCTGTAGAGAAATTACTAGTTAACTGCCCTAGTATTAGAGATATAAAAGATAATATTGTAAAGGTTAGTATGGCAGGTGAGTTATATTGAATTTTTTTTAACATAAGAAAACCTACTTTCTTTAAAAATTGACCTAAAATTTAACAAATCATTCAATATTATTATATATATCATAAAAATGAAAGAAAGGTCAATCTATAAAAAGATTTGGAATTATAAAAATATTACAAATATTTGTACAAAATACGAATTATTTGAAGGATTATAAATTAATTTGTTGAAATTAATTTATAAGAAATAAAAAAGGAGGGATTGCTTTCAAAAATAAAATTTGGTTTTGGTCATTTATAGCTATTATTACGGTTATATCCATAATTACATCCTTTTCAAAGGCCACTCCACAAAAAGCCTATAGAGAAGATGCTATAACTATACGGGTAGCAGGGGACGAAAATCATCCTCCTTATGAATATACAGATGAGATTGGAAATTATAAAGGTTTTAATGTTGATATAATAAATGCGTTATCTATAGAGTTAGGAATAGATATAGAGTTTATACCAATGAAATGGAGAGATGCTATAGAAGCTCTTGAAAAAAGAGAAGTTGATGCTATACAGGGAATGTCTAAGACAGAAGAAAGACAAAAAAAATTTTTATTCGCTACTCCTACGGTAATTAACTCTCAGTCTATTTTTGTAATGAAGGAAACTAGTATTATTTCAAGTTTAGAAGATTTAGTGGGTTTAAGGGTTGCATTTCAATACGGGGACATAAATCATGAAAACATAATGGATACTTCAGGTATAATTATGCTTCCTAAAAAAAACCAAGAAGAAGCAATAGACGCATTATTAAATGGTGATGCAGATGCTTATATAGGAAATAGGCTTACAGGATTATTTTATTTACAAAAATACAGAAAGTCATTTTTAGTGAAGATGGTAGGCGATCAGATGAATACTGTAGAGTATGGCCCTGTAACTTACAATGGAAATGAAGAGTTAGTTAATTTATTTAATGAAGGAATTGAGCTTTTAAAGAAAAGTGGAACCTATGATAAAATATATGCCAAGTGGTTTGGTCAAGAAGTTATTGATGGAAAAAACATATTAAAAACATATTTAGAAGAAATTATATTATCACTAATAATTATAATAACAGTTTTTTCTCTTTTTATAATTTGGAATAAAAAATTAAAAAAAGAGGTTTCGAAGAGGACAATGGAACTAGAGACTGCAAATAAGGAATTACTATTACATCAACAAAAAATAAATAATCTTGCCTACTATGACTCTGTAACAATGTTACCTAATAGACTTTTTCTTGTAGAAACTTTAAATAAATATATTGAAAATGCTAGTATAGAGAATAGTAGATTTGCAGTTTTGCATCTTGACCTTGATAGATTTAAACATATAAATGATACACTAGGACATAATACGGGCGATAAAGTTCTAAAACTTGTAGGAAAAAGAATAGAAAAGCTCATGGAAAAAGAAGATTTTTTTGCACGTATTGGTGGGGATGAATTTATTATTTTAAAAGGACATATAAATAATGATGCAGAAACAATAGACATGGCAAATGCAATTATTGAAGAATTTAATAGGCCATTTGAAATATCAGGATATCAGTTGTTTTTAACTACTAGTATTGGCATAAGTATATATCCATATGGAGGAGAAAATTCTAACGATCTGATAAAAAACTCTGATATATCAATGTATGTAGCTAAAGGCAATGGTGGAAACTGTTATTATGTTTATAATAAAGCATTAAGCGAAAAACAAATGGAAAATTTAATTTTAATAAATGAACTAAGACAAGCCCTTGAAAATAATGAGTTAATTATGTTTTACCAACCAATAATAGATACTGTAAAGGGGCAAGTTGTAGGCATGGAAGCTTTACTAAGATGGAATAAACCTGAACAAGGGTTTATTAGCCCAGATAAATTTATTCCATTAGCTGAAGAGACAGGATTAATTATACCTATAGGTGAATGGGTGTTAAAAAGCGTTTGTATACAAAATAAAAGATGGATAGATAGAGGTTATAATGCAAAAAGAGTATTTGTTAATATTTCAGCTCGGCAATTCCAACAGAAAGATTTTTTTGAAAAAATAATAACTATTTTAAATGAAACAGGACTGGATCCTAATTATCTTGGTCTTGAAATTACTGAAACTACAGTAGTTCAAGATATAAAATATACTATTGAAATATTAAACAAGCTTAAAGATATAGGTGTAAGTATTTCTATAGATGATTTTGGCACAGGATATTCCAGTTTTAACTACTTAAAAGATATGAAGGTGGATGGACTTAAGATTGATAGGTCTTTTATTGGTGAAACAAATAATAATTGTAGAAAGAGAGCTATTGCAAAAACTATTATACTTTTAGCTCACCAATTGAATTTAACTGTAACTGCAGAAGGTGTAGAAACTAAAGAACAGCTAGAGTTTTTAAAAGAAAATGATTGTGATTATGTTCAAGGATATTATTATAGTAAGCCAATATCAGCGGATGAATTTGAAAAGTTTTTAGATTAACAGATTAAAACAAATTTAACTACCTTGTATTCATAAAATTTTTTAAATTATGTATATATTAATGTATAATAAAACTAAGGGAAAATATAGACAACAATATTAATAAAGGGGGTAACATAGTGGAAAAACTGAAGCTAGATGATTTTATAAGGTATAAGTTTTTGTCAAATATAATACATTCTTTAAACGGTGAGAAAGTTTGTTTTACTGTGAACGAAGCTGACTTAGATAGTAACAAGTATCTATCTAATATATGGATTTATTATAATGAAGATAATACATATAGGCAATTAACATCATCTAATGAAGACAAAATGTTTCTATGGCTAGGAGATAATGAAACCATTTTATTTTCAAGTTTAAGAGATTTAAAGGATAAGGAAAAGGTTAAAGAAGGAGAAGTGTTTACCCAGTTTTATAAAATTAGCATTAATGGTGGAGAGGCTAAAAAAGCATTTAGAATTTCTAAAAAAGTAACTTCTATTAAACAGATTGATGACAATACATATATTTTTACTGCTAGGTTTAATCTCTATAATAAAGAACTAGATAAATTATCAGAAGAAGAAAGAAATCTAGAGTTAAAAACACAAAAGGAAGAGAAGGATTATGAGATTTTAGATGAGATTCCATTTTGGAGCAATGGGGTAGGCTTTACAAATAAAAGTAGAAATAGATTATATATCTATAATGTTTTAACAAATAGCTATAATTTGATTACAGATGATTTTACCAACGTAAGTAGTGTAAATTTAAATGATAAAAAGGATAAAGTTATTTTTATTGGACAAAGTTTTGAGAATAAAATGGAACTTGAAAATTCAATATATGTATATGACTTACTGAAACAAACAATAGAAAAAGTAGAAACTCCTTACACGGTTATGCATGGATATGCTAATTTTATTGACGATAATAAAATAGTGTATATAGGAAAAGATATGGTTAAATACGGAATGAATGAAAATAGCAAGTTTTATATCTTAGATGTTAAGGAGCAAAAAACAACTTGCATTACTCCAGATTTAGACTGTAATTTAACTAATTCTGTTGGGTCCGATTGTAGATATGGAATTTCTCCAGCATCTAGCATTCAAAAAAGTGGAGATAATATATATTTTATTTCAACGGAAGGAGAATATTCATATTTAAATAGATTAAACATGAATGGAGAAATCGAAAAATTAACTTCTAACAATGGAAGTGTAGATGACTTCTCTGTAAATGATAATAGGGATATTTTATTTATTGGGTTAAGGGATACAAAGCTTCAAGAGATATATTTACTAAAAGATAATAAAGAGCATCAAATTTCGGAATTTAATCAATGGGTTAAGGAAACAAAATCAATAATTAAGCCTGAAAAAATCACCGTAGAAACCTCTAATAATATATTTATTGATGGTTGGATTATAAGGCCAGTAGATTTTCAAGAAGATAGAAAATACCCAGCAATTTTAGATATTCATGGGGGACCAAAGACGGCTTATGGGGAAGTTTTTTATCATGAAATGCAATATTGGGCTAACGAAGGATATGTAGTTTTCTTTTGTAATCCTAGGGGTAGCGATGGAAAAGGAAATAATTTTGCTGATATTCGAGGTAAATATGGAACTATAGACTATGATGATATAATGAAGTTTACTGATGTGGTATTAGAAAAATATACATTTATAGATAAGGATAAGGTAGGTGTTACTGGAGGCTCCTATGGTGGTTTTATGACGAACTGGATTATAGGGCATACAGATCGATTTAAGGCTGCCGCATCCCAAAGAAGTATTTCGAACTGGATTTCTAAATTTGGAACAACGGACATAGGATATTATTTTAACCATGATCAAATAGGAGCAACTCCATGGGATAATCAAGAAAAACTATGGGACCATTCACCATTAAAGTATGCCCATCGTGCAAAGACTCCTACATTATTCATACATTCAGAAGAGGACTACCGATGCTGGTTAGTAGAGGGAATACAAATGTTTACTGCTTTAAAATATCATAATGTGGAAGCAAGACTTTGTATGTTTAGGGGAGAAAATCACGAGTTAAGTAGAAGTGGAAAACCAAAACACCGCATTAGAAGGCTAAAAGAGATTACAGATTGGTTTGATAAATACTTAAAATAATATAGAAGAGAGGAAGGTAAAGAATTTTCTTTGCCACTAGAACCACTCACTTGTAGTTGTATTTGTAGATGTAGGGGGACAAATCAATGAAAAATTAAGAATCCTTTAGGAAAATGTTATCATGCAGTAGTACAGGCGGCAATAACTGAAGGGAAAATAATCAAAAATCAAACATTTTAATAAAGAATAAAAAACTTGCAGAATAGATTCTGATATTCAATCGTCTATACTGCAAGTTTTTAATTTTATATTTTTCCCAATACTTTTTTGTTTGTACAGGGTTACATACCTCTAATATTTTAAAATTTTTATCCAAATATAGTCCTTTTTCCTTAGGCTTATCCTTAAAATTTAGCTCCCATAACATAGCAAAGTTATGATTGCTTAAGCTTTTCTTTAGATCCTCAATAGCCTTTTCAAAGCTCCTATTTGTCTGCACCTTACAGTTTATGCTCATAATATCTCTCCTAGAAATATTTAATTCTAATAATACGATTTCCTAATATAAAGAATAGAATTCTAAAAGTTACAGAAAATAAACAGTAACAGATGGTTATCATCAACAGTTGAAATAAATATGTATGGCAATATGACTAACAGATAATTTCACACCATTAAGAATGGAAAGGATTGATATATATATGATGGGTTATGGATATGGATTGATGGGTGGATTTGGTATGATTATTCCAGTAATATTAATAGTATTGGTCATATATGCAGTAGTGAAATTAATGCAGAATAATAATGGGAATTATGATATGCGAAATGGGAAAAATGATGCTATTGATATCTTAAATCAAAGATATGCAAAGGGAGAAATTTCAGAAGAAGAGTATATGCAAAAGAAGAAAATGTTAAGAGATTGACTAACAATCAATATATAGCGGCTGAAATCTGAAATATAAACTAGGAGAGTTTAATCTTATCCTAGTTTTTTGTTTAAATATAGTGAATCCTTTAATTATCTCAATTAATAAGTTGTATCTCGAAAATTGGCATGGAATTTGCGTATGTAATATAAATAAATATAGGAGGAGATGTTGTGAAAAAGTGGTTTGAAAAATTATTAAAATCAATTGAAGATGCAAATAAGCAAAACTTCGGAAATCAGAAGCTGGATTGCTGCGATTTAAATAGTAATAAGAAAAATACAAACAATCAGCAGAAAAAATAAAGTGGGGGAAATAAAATGAATCATCAAAATCGCAAAGGAAAAAGTAGCGGTATTTTAATGTTACTATGTTGCTTAGTTCCCATACTAGTTGTTTTGATTCTACCAAGATTGGGATTTGAACTGGGACCTATAGGTAGGTTAGCACCTTATGCAATGTTTTTGATCTGTCCCATAATGCATATTGGAATGATGATAGCTATATCTAAAGGTAATAAAAAAGGAGACTGTCATCAATCTGAATACATTGGAAAACAAAAATAATTAGGATGGAGCCGAAAGGTTCTCTCTACATTAACTTTGAAGGAAAGTGTAGTATATGCTACACTCATTGTGGCATTTTTTTTGTGGAATTATATAAGGCCAGAAGAAAATGATTTTTCTTCGCTATATACCTTACAGGCGTATGCTATATAACATAAGAATACTCAATTATAAGAAGAATAGTTTGTTTGGCCTTTAAGCCTCAAACAAAAAGCGATTGGAGAAGCTTAGTTAGTGAAAAGAAAGCATAACTACGAAAAATAAACCTTATAAATCTATATTGTTTATCTTCATATTTTCTTCAAAATCTTTTTCTATAATGTATAAGAAGCAAGATTTACTTAGCAAAATACAAAAAATAAATAGGAGGCAAGAGATTATGAAAAAGAGAGTATTAGTACTAGCAAGTGCAGCTATTATTACAATGGCATCTATAGGAGGTTATGCCTTCGCCCAAGGAAGCAATGGGATAAGACTTAGTAGCGATCAAGAAAAGGTT
Organism: Alkaliphilus flagellatus; assembly: GCF_018919215.1. NCBI lineage: Bacteria > Bacillati > Bacillota > Clostridia > Peptostreptococcales > Natronincolaceae > Alkaliphilus > Alkaliphilus flagellatus. The sequence goes on along the minus strand of NZ_JAHLQK010000004.1, from coordinate 173,954 downwards.
ACAATTGGGGAAAAAGAAACAACTAAAAATTATAACAGTCAACAAAAACCTACAATTCAGGAGCCGGTAGTAGCAGGAAACAATAATAATCATTGTGAAAACAGTGAAGAAATGATTCAAATTATGAAAGAAAATGGTTTTGAGGATATGGCAAAGTGGATGGAAGATGGTAACTTTAAATCAATGGACGAATTTATGAACAATATGTCAGATGAAGATTATCAAAAGATGATTGATTTAATGAATGAAAATGGCTATGGTAATATGTCAAAAATGATGGAATCCATTGGAAGAGAAGATATGATTAATATGCACAATTCCATGATGGGTGGAAATGGTTCTAATTTTAATAAAATGGGAAATATGATGGGCAGATTTCAATAATAAAAATAGTATAAAATAAATAATAAAGAGTATCTTGGATAATTCAGGATGCTCTTTATTTTGTCGATTTTGGTATTTAAATTGCATGGTTAAATAGTAAGTTTCTATTTTTTATTTTTAAAGTTTATATATAAACTTTAAAAATAAAAAAACAAAATACTGTAAGTAAAAAAGGTAGTAGTTAGATTTACATTGTATGAAATACTACAAGAAACTGTGTCATATGCTACAATTAGATTAAAGGATAATAAAAATGTTTATTAAATTATTCTTGTAGGAATTTATATAAATAATGAAAGGATGAAAATATGCCGACGATAGTTTGTATTGTATTTTTTTTGAGTATGTACTTTTTTTTAAGGGATTATAATAACAGCACTAACCAGGATGAAATCGAATATATTCATTGTAATGGCTGCGGAGAAAAAGTGAATGGATCCAATGAATTTTGTCCCTATTGTAAAGAAACGTTAAAGGAAGAGTGTCCCCATTGTAGAAAAATGGTTCATATTAATTGGAGGTACTGTCCATATTGTGGAATAGCAAAGGAAAATAGGTGGTTAAATGAATGATGAAAAAAAATATAAATTAGTAATTATTTTATTACTCATTTTAATAACTGGACTCCATTATTCTACTCAATCTAGTCTATGGGGTATTCATGATTTTTACAGAAGATTATATTACCTTCCTATTATTTTAGGAGCATTTAAATTCCGACTAAGGGGAGGGTTTATTATTTCAACTTTAGTGGTATTAATCTATGCTCCACACCTTTTGATTTATTTTGGAGAAATTAACATTGAGGTTATCAATCAGTTTTTAGAGTCAGGAATGTTTATGGTTGTAGGATTAATAACTGGATACTTGGTAGAACAGGACTATAAGAGAGGGAAAGCACTTGAATATCAAGTAGTTAAGATCGCAAATTTAGAGAATTATACTCATAATATTTTAGAAAGTATAGATAGTGGTGTTATAGCCTTTGAGTCTGAAGGTCAATTGGGCACTGTAAATAGACGGATAGAGAGAATATTAGGTAAACAGGAAGAGGTAAAGAGGTTTATATCCCAAGAAGGTATAGTGGAAGAAATTAATAAAGTACTATTAGGCAAGGAAAAGATTATTAAAAGAGGATTGAGTTATGTTAAGGACAAAGATGAGGAAATATATATTGAAATGACAATACATCCTATAGAAAATATGTCTAAGGTTCGAGAAGGTGCTGTAGTTGTGGTGCAGGATAAAACTACAGTGAAAAAGCTTGAAGACCAAGTCCGACGTGGGGAACGTTTGGCGGCTGTGGGGCAGTTAGCCTCGGGTATTGCCCATGAAATACGAAATCCTCTAGGTATTATTAAAACTATAAGTCAAACAATTAATCAAGATGTGAGGGATGAAGATTTAAAAGAAGGTCTAGATATTATTAAGTATGAAATTGATAGGGCTAATAAGGTAATTCAAGGTCTTTTAGACTTTGCAAAACCAAATAAAATACAGGATTGTAGGATAGACCTAGGAAAACTATTAGAGGAATTAGTGCTGGTAACACGTAAATTTGGAAAACAGCAAAATGTAGAATTAATTTTAAATAGAATGAAAGAAAGCAAAATAGAAGGAGATCCTGACAAATTAAAGCAGGCATTCGTCAATATTATACTAAATGGAATACAAGCCATGAAAAATGGAGGAAAGCTTGAGATTACACTAGGGAATAGTGAGGGAAAATGGATAATTATCTCTTTTAAAGATGAGGGAGAAGGAATTTTGGAGGAAGTATTTGATCAAATTTTTAATCCATTCTTTACCACTAAGGAAAGTGGTACAGGGTTAGGTTTATCTATTACACACAGAATTATAGAAGAGCATAATGGGAAAATTGAATTCAATAGTAAATTATGGGAAGGGACAGAGATGAAGGTGTACTTACCTCTGCTAGAAAAGGAGGCAACCTATGTCTAAGAGAATATTGATTATAGATGATGAGAAAAATATGCGATGGGCAATAAAAAAAGCTCTTGAAAAAGAAGGTTATATCATTTATGAAGCAGCAAATGGTAGGAAGGATTAGAAAAACTTGAGGAAACTTATCCAGATTTAATACTTCTAGATTTAAGGATGCCTGTAATGGATGGAATAGAAGCACTCCAAAGGATAAAAGAAACTAAGGAAGGTATTCCTGTAATTATGCTAACAGCCTATGGGACCATGGAATCAGCAGTAGAAGCTATGAAACTAGGGGCACTAGATTATATTTCTAAGCCCTTCGATATAGAAGAATTAAAAATACAAATTAAAAAGTCTTTAGATGTAGGTGAACTTAAGGAGCAAGTAAGCTATTTAAAGGAAGAACTAGAGAGAAGCACAGGAGGGACAATTATCGGCGAAAGTCTAAAAATGAAAGAAGTATTAAAAGTCGTAGAACGGGTAGCCAATACAAATGCTACAATTTTAGTATTAGGGGAAAGTGGTACTGGTAAGGAAGTTATTGCTAATGCCATCCATTATAATAGTGATCGTAGAGATAAGCCCTATGTGAAAGTGAATTGTGGAGCTATTCCAGAAAATTTAATAGAGAGCGAACTTTTTGGTTATGAGAAAGGTGCCTTTACAGGAGCTACTGCTAGAAAAATTGGTAAGTTTGAAAGGGCTAGGGGAGGGACTATATTTTTAGATGAGGTTGGAGAACTAGATTTAGCGATGCAAGTAAAGCTTTTGAGGGTATTGCAAGAAAAGGAGTTTGAACGAGTTGGAGGAAACGAGGTTGTTAAAATCGATATTCGAGTGATTGCTGCGACTAATAGAGATCTACTAAATATGGTACAGGAGGGCAGTTTCAGAGAGGATTTATACTATCGTCTTAATGTAATTCCAATGCAGATCCCCCCTCTAAGGGATAGAAAAGAGGATATTCCCTTATTGATTGAATATTTCTTAGATCGCTATGGAAAGGATATCGGAAGGAAAAATATGTCCATAAACCGAGAGGCTCAGGAAAAGCTTATCGCGTATAAATGGAATGGAAATATTCGAGAACTAGAAAATGTAGTGGAACGAATGGCTATTTTATCTCAAGATAATATAATTAAAGTGGAGAATTTACCAAGGGAAATTGTTTATTCTGAAATAGTAGAAGAAGAATTTCTTTTGCCACAAAAAGGTATTTGTATAGAAGGTTTAGAAAGGAGTTTAATCCTTCAAGCTTTAGAGCGAACAGAATATAATCAGACAAAAGCAGCAAAACTGTTAGGTATGAGTAGGCATACACTGCTTTATAGAATGGAAAAGTATAAAATTGAAAAACGGCTACATAACATATATAATGCAACTATTTTAAAGTATTAAAGTAGCCTGAGCTACCTATTTTTCATTTTAACATAATAATATAGAACGGTTTATATACAATTTCATAATATATATTACAACTAGAGATAAAGTTGCTAATAGAAAAAATAAATAAGACTATGGATTTTAAAGGTTCATTCAAGACTTATAGATTATTGGCTACTCTATTTTAAAAAGGTAGGTGAAATATATGAGTCAAAACATTGAGAATAAAGGGTTCTTTGGAGGATGTGGAAATAATTTCTTTTCCTTCATCTTTTTAATTATTATATTATGTTGTGTATTTGGAAGTAAACGTAGATGCGGATGTGGACGTGAATTTTGCAATTGCAAAATATAGATTATATTAGAACAAACTAAAAATAACTAGGTTAACAATTGTTAACCTAGTTATTTTTAGTTTTCTTTATATATATTTTTCTTTTTTAACTACACAATAATAAACTTTTAAATTATGTAGAAGATGTAGAGAAAGGAAGATCAATATTACTATCCATTGATAAATTATTTAGAAGGGCAATTTCTAAAGATTATGGAATTAGAATTATAAAGATCTGCTATATAGCTTTGAAGTTTTAATATTTATTTGCTATATATTCAATAATTCCTTGTGCAATAGCTGTAGCGATTTTATATTGATAATCTTCATTTTGAATAAGTTTTCTATCTTCTGGAGTTGTTATAAAACCTATTTCTATTATAACACCAGGAGATTTAGATTCTCTTAACACATAGAAGTTTCCAGTCAATACTTCTGCCTTAATTTGTTCTGTTTTTAAAAATTCATTAAAAACTAGCTTATTGATTGAATCACAAATTTCCTTAGCTAAATGTTCACTATCTTTCGATGTAGGGTGATGAATTACGTGAACTCCTTGGACTTTAGTATTCTTAGGATGTGCATTTACATGGATACTGACGAACAACTCAGCATTATTGTTGTCAATAATACTTTTTCTAGCATTTAAATCCCTTCTATATCTTGAGGCATTTATATTACTCTTAGATTCAAGAGATGTATCATCATCCCTTGTCATAACAACATTTATATTTTTATCATGTAGAATTTTTTTTAATTTTAATGATACTTCTAGATTAATATTCTTTTCTAATAAATCATTATGACTAGATCCACCATCTATTCCGCCATGTCCAGGGTCTATCACAATGGTTTTTGAAGAAGTGTTATTAAAAACCGGATAAGAAATATTAAAAATAAACATAGGAAAAATTAGTATACATATAAGTAAAATACAAAGAGGTATAGCTCTTTTTTTATAAGACCCAATAATTATTATGATAGGCTTTTTATGCATGTACTCACTCCTTATAAAATCATATGATTTATTATATGTTCGTATAATTTATATAGAATTGGAGGGATATAAGAAATGAAGTCTAAAAAAGTATAATAAGTGGTGTTATTTTTTGCTACAATTATTACCATTATTATTATTATATATATATCTTAGAAACTTATAGAAAACCTTAAAGATATTGATATTACATTAAAATTAGGATAAACTATAGTAAAACTATTTGATATAAAGTGCAAGAAATATAATTGTATATAATATAAATAACAATAATAAACTCAGTAAATTATTGAATTTAAGTAAAATAGATTTATTATATACCAAAGAAGAGGGAGTTGAAAAGATGGAGTCCATTTCTTTAAATAAAATAAAAAGACAAGAAACAGAAGCATACAAGGCTTCTGTAGAAATTGATCGCATTTTACACTATGAAACAGAAGGAAATTATCGTTCATGGCAGTTTGAGAATTATCAGGTAATAAAGAATACCCTTAAGACAACCTATGATGAACTTTTTATATTATGGAAAGAAGAGGCGAGATTTAGGCAGGGCTTTAAAGTGGAAGATGATACGGTAATTGTTCCAAATATTTTTGCTAAGATCAGTGGTACACATAGAGATTTAGAACTTTACTGGAATGAACTAGATCAATTAAAGAAGGATGATAAAACAACTATTTTTATAAATTCTATACCTTTTACATCTCCTAATAAAAATCGTAGTTTTAATAAATGTATTTTAAATGATAAGGAATTATTTGATTTAGATATAGTAAAATCCATGGATAATTATCCACTTGCTTATTTAAAAACTTCATCACAAAACCTTATTTTATCTAAGATTAATGAGATGATTCAGTCCAAGGATTTATTTAACTTTGAAATAACTACTGAATTAAAGTACAAAATATTAGATACTATTTTAAATCTTAAGGATCAATATTTAAATTTGATTCAAAACTTTGACTATCCTTTTAATATTCCTAAGCTAGTAGTATTCGATAGCAGTAAAAATATATTTAGTCAAGAAGATATTATTTCATTAGTTTTTCTTCACCTTGTTGGATTTGATATAGTTATATTTACACCAACTGGTTATAATAATTTGGAAAAGTATATTAATGATTTATGCTTTGACACACATAGATTGGAAGAAGTTCAATATAATCTACAATCAATGAAAAATACGACCAATCATATAGATAAGCCTAAAAGAAAAAGAATAACTGCAGGTATATTGGCAATATTTTTAGGAGGACTAGGTGGACATAAGTTTTATCTAGGTAGACCTATACAAGGAGTTCTTATGCTATTATTTTGGTGGACTCTAATTCCAACAATTGTTGGAATTGTACAAGGTGTAGAATATTTAAAAAATAGTGATGAAACCTTTATTCAGGAGAGTAAAGAAATTAAAAGAGTGACAGCAGGATTATTGGCTATTTTCTTTGGAGGATTTGGAATTCATAAGTTTTATTTAGGTAAGGTTTTCCAAGGACTTCTTCATTTTATTTTTTTCTTTACTTTAATTCCCTTTGTAATTGGAATTAAGGAAGGATTAAAATATTTAAAGGCAACGGACCAAGAATTTTATTTGCAATATTGTTAATGTATGGCTACAGTCGCAATTAAGGCTGTAGCTTTTATATTTTACGGTTGAAAAATAATAAAAGGGGTAATATATTCTATAAAGAGGTTTTAAATTGCAATTACTTTATCTATCTTCGGTGTATTACTAAGGTTCTCACTTTTATAATCGTAAGATAAATCACTACATACAAGAAATAAGTGCAACTAAAATTTAGGTAGAGTTAAAATGCTATCTGAATCAAGCTTTCTTTATCAAGGAGGAATTAATATGGATATAAATAACAAAAAAGTTTTTACTGCAACCTTTGCCTTAGGCTGATTTTGGGGACCAGATGCTCAGTTTGGGAGTATAAAAGGAGTAATTAGTACAAGAGTAGGATATGCTGGAGGAACTACAAATAATCCTAGCTATTATAATTTAGGGGATCATACGGAAACAATTGAAATTAACTATGATCCTAATATTATTAGCTATAGAGAGCTTTTAAATATATTTTGGAATCTGCATAATCCAATATATGAAACTGGAAATAGGCAATACATGTCTATTATATTCTATCATAACAATATGCAGATGGAAGAAGCTATAGATGTAAAAAGACAAATTGAAGCTGAAAGAGGACAGAAAATATATACTGAAATAGTATCATTTAAAAACTTTTATCTGGCAGAAGGATATCATCAAAAATACTATTTACAGAACGCAACAAAACCATATAAGGAGTTAAAAAATATATATAGTAGCTTTAGTGAGTTTGTTTCTTCAACATTAACTGCTCGGGTTAATGGATATATTGCCGGGAGTATTAGTATATATTCATTAAAAAGGGAGTTAGAATATCTAGAAGTTCCTGAAGAAAACTATAATAGACTAATAGCCATATTAGAGGATTTAAGGTGATAGGTATATTTACAATTTAACAGAAATAATATAGATAAGGTAAGACTATCTCTATAAGAGCTTTAAAAGTGTAGTTATAATATACAGTGTGTATTTTAAAAAAATTCTTAAAATTATTCAAAATGTATTGCCAATAATTCTTGCACATGGTATAATTTTACTGATAATACATTTAGGAGGTGAAAAGATGAAATCACTTAGCTTAGTTAACCAAATTGATAACAAAATAATTAAAATGAATAATACTACAGTATTTATTGCTACTACAGGAGTAGTGCGTCCAAAATTAAATAATATGTTAGCTAAGAGAAAGTGGATCATCTTTGACAATAAATAAAAGAATTTATTGCCTAGGAAGGTTTACCTTTCTAGGTTTTTTATTGTTTGTTTAATACAAACTAAGTTTGCAGTTTTTTTATATTACTGTTAAATTTAATTATTGTTTTGTGTTAAGAATTAATAAGGCCTAGGAAGATACTTTCTTAGGTCTTTTATTTTTGTACCTATATATTAAGGGGTGAGGGGAATGTCGCTTATTTAATGTTTAATAATTAAAATCTAGACAATTATTAGGAAAGTGAGGACAGAATAGTGAGAAATATAAAATTGATTTGGAAATATATGAAGGGTAATAGGTTAATCTATATGGGAGCTATTATTAGTATTGGAATAGCCACCCTTTTAAATGTGTTGAATCCTCTTATAATTAAGACAACAATAGATTCAATTATAGGAAATACTCCTTTAGAAGATGCTGGGGCTATTACTAGCCTGGTTAATAGGTTAGGAGGAGTAAAAATATTACAAAATAATCTTTGGATTATAGCAGGAAGTTTAGTAATTTTAACAATTATTACTGGAATTTTTTTATACCTAAAAGGTAAATTAGCTTCTGTAGCTGCTGAATCCACTGCAAAGCAAATTAGAGAAACACTATACGATCATCTACAACATCTTCCTTATGAATATCATGTAAAGGCGGAAACAGGAGATTTAATACAGAGGTGTACATCGGATGTAGAAACCATAAGAAGATTTCTAGGTGTGCAATTTGTGGAAATAGGTAATGCGCTTTTTATGCTGTCCTTCATTTCATATATAATGTTAAGTCTAAATGTAAAAATGACTCTTGTTTCTATGATAGCAGTACCTCTAATATTTATTTTTGCTGTTGTTTTCTTTATAAAGATAAAGGCAGCTTTTCAACTTTATGATGAATCAGAGGCTAGTATGTCTACGGTTTTACAGGAAAATTTAACTGGAGTAAGAGTAGTAAGAGCTTTTGCAAGACAGAGCTATGAGATTGATAAATTTGAGGAAAAGAATGCTATTCATCGAGGATTAACTAATAGAATGATTAGATTACTAGCTTGGTATTGGTCACTTTCAGATTTTCTGTGTATGCTCCAAATTGCTCTAGTACTTGTAGTTGGAGCATACTGGACATCAAAGGGGATTATTACCCTAGGAACATTAGTTGTATTTACAACATACGAAGGTATGCTTCTATGGCCAATTAGACAAATGGGTAGAATTATAGCTGATATGGGTAAGGCCTTAGTTGCTGTAGAGCGAATACAAAATATTTTAGATCAGCCAAGGGAAATTATGATTGAAAGTGGTAAAGAACCGATTATTAAAGGAAATATTAAATTTGAAAATGTTTCTTTTGAATATGAAAAGGGGAAGCCTGTTCTTAAAAACATTTCATTTGAAGTAAAAGAGGGGCAGACAATTGCAATACTAGGTCCAACCGGATCGGGAAAAAGCACATTAGTATACCTAATGGCTAGATTATATGATTACCAAAAAGGTTCTATTAAGGTTGATGGACATGAGTTAAAAACTATAGATAAAAAATGGATTCGCAAAAAAATAGGTATTGTACTTCAAGAACCATTTCTATTTGCTAAATCTATAAAAGAAAATATTAGATTAGCAAAGACATGCTCATCTGATGAAGAGGTTTTTCAAGTGGCTAATATTGCATCAATTCACAATACTATTTTAGACTTTGATCAAGGCTACGATACTATGGTAGGCGAACGAGGTGTGTCATTATCAGGAGGACAAAAGCAAAGGGTAGCTATAGCTAGAACTTTAATTACGGAGAGTCCTATAGTAGTATTTGATGATTCTTTAAGTGCTGTAGATACAGAGACAGATAACGAAATTAGAATGGCTTTAAAAGAGCGTAAAAATAAAGCTACAACTTTTATTATTTCTCATAGAATAACAACTCTTTCAGAAGCAGACTGTATTATTGTACTAGAGAAAGGGAGGATTACTGAAATGGGTAATCATACAGAGCTTATGAAGAAGCAGGGTCTTTATAGAAGAGTATGGGAAATTCAAAACTCTCTTGAGGGAGGAGCAGAAACTATTGCTGCTAAAAGCGTATAGAAATATTATTAAATATATATAGTTAATGAGCGAGGTGACTAGTAATGAATGAACATAAAGAACAGGATTATGAAAAGGGACTTGACTTAAAGCTATGGAGAAATTTATTTAAATACACTAAACCTTACAAAAAAGAGCTAATATCCTTGTCCATAGTTATGATAGTTGTGGCATTTATTGAGGCTGTTTTTCCATATATGACAAAGATAGCCATAGATAATTTTATTATACCAGGAGTAACTGATGGTATCAAAGGATTTGGTATAGTTTATGCTATACTGGTTATGATTTTAGCTATTTGTGTGTGGCTTTTAATTGCACTAGCAGGGAGTATAGAAACAGGATTATGTTATGATATAAGGAAGCTTGGATTTAAGAGACTGCAAGAACTTTCCTTTTCCTATTATGATAATAAAGCAGTTGGATGGCTGATGGCAAGAATGACATCGGACGTATTAAGACTTGGTGAAACTATTTCTTGGGGACTAGTTGATTTAGTATGGGGATTTGCAAAAATGGTAGCTATTATGATTGTTATGATTTACTTAAATTCGAAGTTGGCTTTAATTACACTCTCTGTAATACCATTTCTAGCTATTATTAGTATATATTTTCAGAAAAAAATGCTAAGTAGTCATAGGAGGGTACGTAAATTCAACTCCCGTATTACTGGGGTATTCAATGAAGGAATTATGGGTGCAAAGACAACAAAAATATTAAATAGAGAAGAAGAAAATTTAAACGAATTTAAAGAAATTACTGGTGAAATGAGAACACATTCCATAAGAGCAGCGATTTTTTCAGCACTTTATTTGCCTATAATTTTAACATTATCTAGCATAGGAACTGCCCTAGCACTATGGCGAGGTGGAGAAGGTGTTATTTTAACCCTAATTAGTTATGGTACATTAGTAGCCTTCATCTCTTATACAATTCAATTTTTTGAACCAGTTCGTGAAATTGCTAGAGTTCTTGCAGAGTTTCAATCAGCTCATGCTTCAGCTGAAAGAGTTCTTTCTATGATAAATACAGAGCCAGAAATTAAAGATAGTGATGAGGTAAAGGAATTATATGGAGAAGATTTTAATTCTAACAGGAAAAACTGGCCTTCATTGAATGGAAATATTACATTCAAAAATGTATCCTTTGCTTATAATGTAGAAGAGCCTATCTTAGAAAATTTTAATTTGGATGTAAAGGCTGGAGAAACAATAGCATTAGTAGGAGAAACTGGATCAGGAAAAAGTACTATAGTTAATTTGGCTTGTCGTTTTTATGAGCCTACTTCGGGTCAAATCCTAATTGATGGAATAGACTATAGACAGAGACCTTTATTATGGCTTCATAGCAATTTAGGTTATGTGTTGCAGAATCCACATTTATTTAGTGGAACAATTAAAGATAACATTAGATATGGTAAACTGGATGCTAGTGAAGTAGATATAATAAGGGCAGCTAAATTAGTAAATGCCCATGATTTTATTATGAAATTAGAAAAAGGCTATGATACAGAGGTTGGAGAAGGTGGAGGTATGTTATCAACGGGCGAAAAGCAACTTGTTTCCTTTGCAAGAGCTATATTAGCCGACCCAAGGATATTTATTCTAGACGAAGCTACATCTTCTATTGACACAGAAACGGAGCAGATGATTCAAAAAGCTATTAATAAGGTATTAAAGGGTAGAACCAGCTTTATTATAGCCCACCGTCTATCAACTATTAGATCTGCAGATCGTATTCTAGTTATTAGAGACGGTAAAATGATTGAACAAGGTGATCATAATCAACTGATTAATAAAAAAGGATACTATTATAAACTCTATACAAATCAGTTTTTAGAAGAACAGGGTAAAAAAATATTAAGTAATTAATCGAATTAATGGGCCCATCGTAATCTTACGATGGGTTTCTTGTATTCTATATGTATATTTTGGTATTATATAGAACTTTTTTCTATTTTATTTGCCAAAAACTACAGTATTATTACATCTTAATTACAATTTCCTAGATTCGTTGACATAAGATTTTACATAGTGATATAAATAATAGTAACGCAAGACAATTGGTAATAGAAATCTATAGTATAGGTGTTAATAATTTTCAAATTATTAACAAAAGAATAGGAGGGACCAATGAAAAAATTAATTTCGAGCATATTAGTACTAATAATTTTTATCGCTTCTTTTACTATTTCTTTTGCAAATGTATCTCCAAATAAGATTTCGCTGAAAGAAAATGGTAAAGTAAGAAGCTTCCAAGCAGTAAATCTTAAAATAGACAACAAAGTGGTAAAATCTGCGGATGTACCTCCTGTACTTTATCTAATCAATAATCAAGCAAGAACATTAGTACCATTAAGAATGATTGTAGAACATTTAGAGGACAAACTAAATGCGGATATCGAATGGGATCAAGTTAAGTACGAAGTAAAAGTTAAGACTAATGATAAGGAAATCATTTTAAAAATTGATAGTCCTATTGCTACGGTTAATGGTGTTCAAAAAAAACTTCCAGATAATATCCCTGCAAAGCTTCTTACATTAGGCAATACTAGTAGGACTATGGTACCAATTCGTTTTTTTGCAGAGGAGCTTGGACTTAATGTAGAGTGGGATCAAGAAACCTGGACTGCTTTAATCGATATTCCTAATGAGTCAGAGGATGAGTCCGAAAAGGAACCAATCCCGCCACAAGAAAATGTTTCAGACATTACAGATGTTAGGGTTGAAATGGATGGTTCTACGCCTCAAGTTCGTATTAAAACATCAAAAAAAGCTGACTATAAACAATTTAAGTTAGCAAATCCTGAGAGATTGGTAATTGATGTAACCAATGCAAAATTCAATTTAAGTGACAAAAATAAACTAGAGAATAATGGAACTTTAAACATTCCGATCAGTAGTGATGTAATAAAAGGTGTTAGAGTATCACAATTTCAAAATGATCCATTTATAACTAGAGTTGTAGTCGACCTTGGAAAACTAATTGAATATGAAATAACTTTTGATGAAAAAAATGTAGAGATTGTAATAGATTTTGTTAAGAACACTAGTAATGATAGAGAAAGACTTATTGTTATCGACCCTGGGCATGGTGGTAAGGATCCAGGAGCTATTTCCTCAACACTTAAGCTGCATGAAGCAGAAATTGTGTTGGATATTGCTACAAGGCTCAATAAATTATTAACAGGAGCGGGATTTAAAACTTATATGACCCGTGTTGACGACCGATATGTAAGTCTACAGGATCGTGTAGATACCGCGAATAAGTTAAATGCAGACTTATTTGTTAGTATTCACGCAAATGCTGCTCTGACTAATACAGCTAATGGATTAGAAAACTTTTACTATCCTAGTGAAAAAAACCCATTAGATAATAGAGATAATAAAAAGCTTGCCCAAATATTTCAAGCCGAAATGATTAAAAACCTAAACATAAATAGTAGAGGAGCAAAAGCAGGAGATCTGTATGTTCTTAGAAATACAACTATGCCAGCAGTTTTAACAGAAACAGGATTTTTAACGAATGCTGGAGATGAGGCAAAACTTGCAACAAGCCAATATCGTCAACAAGTTGCAGAGGCTATGTTTAAATCAACTGTTAGATATTTTGAAGAAACAAAATAATGCCGATGAGAAATAGAGATTATTACATATAGCTCAGATTATCAATAAACCCATAAGTTTTAACTTATGGGTTTATTGATAATCTGAGCTATGCTGTTTTTTTGTTTAGAGCAAATTTTTATCAGGTAAATGGGATAAAAGAAATATTTATCTCTTACTCGATTATTGAAACAAACTAAATTTTTTTTAAAAAAATATTATAATTTCAGAACAACTTTTAACTTCTAGAATATACTGTAGTAAGTATATTTTGGTGTATATACAAAATTAATAAGGAGGTTAATCCATGTATTATAACAGTAAGAAACCAAATACATGCCCTATGGGTACTACATCTTATATGATAAAAGCAGGGGATACATTTTATAGTATAGCTATTAGATATAATACAACTGTGGCAGCTCTTATTGCAGCTAATCCAAATGTAAATCCTAATGCATTATGTATAGGTCAAATAATTTGTATACCTATTCCTTTTCCACCATGCCCAGGAGGAAACTACTATACTATTAGGGCTGGAGACACATTCTTCTCCATAGCTAGAAGATTCAATGTTAGTTTAGATGCACTACTTAATGCTAATCCAAATGTAAATCCAGATGCATTATACATTGGTCAGGTAATTTGTATACCAGGACCTACACCGCCGCCACCAGTTACTTGTCCAGCAGGAACAATGCCTTATATTATTAGAGCAGGAGATACATTTTTCTCCATAGCTAGAAGATTCAATGTTAGTTTAGATGCATTAATTGCAGCTAATCCAAATGTAGATCCTGATAATCTGATGATAGGACAGAGAATTTGCATACCAGGACCTACGCCGCCAGGCTGCCCAGCTGGAACAACTCCATATACAATTAGATCAGGAGATACATTCTTCCTATTAGCACAAAGATTTAATACTACAGTAGAAGCTATACAACGAGCTAATCCAGGTGTAGATCCTAATAATCTACAAATAGGTCAAGTAATTTGTATGCCAGGCATACCACCAACACCAGGCTGCCCAGCTGGAACAACTCCATATACAATTAGATCAGGAGATACATTCTTCCTATTAGCACAAAGATTTAATACTACAGTAGAAGCTATACAACGAGCTAATCCAGGTGTAGATCCTAATAATCTACAAATAGGTCAAGTAATTTGTATGCCAGGCACACCACCAACACCAGGCTGCCCAGCTGGAACAACTCCATATACAATTAGATCAGGAGATACATTCTTTCTATTAGCACAAAGATTTAATACTACAGTAGAAGCTATACAACGAGCTAATCCAGGTGTAAATCCTAATAATCTACAAATAGGTCAAGTAATTTGTATGCCAGGAGATACAACACCGCCACCATCAGGCTGCCCAACTGGAACAACTTCATATACAATTAGATCAGGAGATACATTCTTTCTATTAGCACAAAGATTTAATACTACAGTAGAAGCTATACAACGAGCTAATCCAGGTGTAAATCCTAATAATCTACAAATAGGTCAAAGAATTTGTATTCCAACAGCAAACTAGATTAGATTTATATTTAGGTAAAAAAATAATTATACTAAGAAGATCCTTCTTATTTATAACTAAGAGGGATCTTCTTATATTTTAAATTTAATTTGTATTTTAAATATGTAATGAAGGAAATTTTGTAGTAAAATAGAAGATGTTACTAACAATAAAAATAGCTTTTATATAGTTATATTGCAACATTAATAGATATGAGGTGATAAATTTGAAGGCAGAAATTATTTCTATTGGAACAGAATTGCTATTAGGAGAAATAGTCAATACTAATGCGCAATATATTGCAAAGGAGTTAGCTAGTTTAGGAATAGATGTATATCATCAATCAGTAGTTGGTGATAATGTAGGTAGATTATATGAAGCATACAGAGTTGCATTTCAAAGAGCAGATTTAATTATTACAACAGGAGGACTTGGACCTACAAAAGATGATATGACTAAGGAAATTGCAGCCAAATTTTTAAATAGAAAACTGGTACCTCATAATGAATCATTAAAAATAATAGAGGAATTTTTCAGTAAAAGAAATTTGCCTGTAAATGATGGCAATAGAAAACAGGGCTATTTTCCAGAGGGAGCTATTATTTTACCGAATCCTAATGGTACAGCTCCAGCATGTATTGTTGAACATAATGATAAAAAATTAATTTTATTACCAGGACCACCTAGAGAGATGGTTCCACTATTTGAAACCGAGGTTATTCCTTATTTAAAAAAATATCAAGATAAGGTTTTTGTATTTAAGGTTCTTAACATCTCTGGAATAGGTGAAGGTCATATGGAAGAGATAATAATGGATATTGTGGATAATCAAACAAATCCAACAGTAGCCCCATATGCAAAGACTCAAGGTTTAACTCTTAGAATAGCTGCTAGTGGATTTACATATGAAGAAGCAGAAAAACTTATTGTTCCAGTTGAAAAGCAAATAAGAGATAGATTAGGTGATAATATATATGGAGAAGGGGATACTACTTTAGAAGCTGTTGTTGCAGAACTTTTAATAGAAAATAAACTGACTATTGCTACTGCTGAATCTTGCACAGGTGGACTGTTATCAGGAAGACTAATTAACTACCCAGGTATATCTTCAGTTTTTATGGAAGGTGTTGTTACATATAGTAACCAATCTAAAATAAGACTTTTAGATGTAAAACCAGAAACATTAGAAAAATATGGTGCTGTTAGCCAAGAAGTAGCCAAAGAAATGGCAGAGGGTATATATAAGTCTGCAGGCACTAGCATTGGTATATCGGTTACAGGTATAGCAGGGCCAGCAGGAGAAACTGAAACCAGCCCAGTTGGACTTACTTACATAGGTATTTGTATGAATGGAACCACGAAGGTTAAAAAGTTAAATCTAAGTGGTGATAGAAATAGAATACGTAATATGATAACAACTAGTGCCTTAGATTTACTCCGAAGAGAAATTATTAACTTCTCTTTCTAAACGATTAAATATTGAACGAACTCCTTTCCACCAATTTTTATCTTCTGCATATTTTCTATTTATCCATTGGAAAGGATCTATTTCATCTGGACGATCTTTACTCAGATTAATTACGGTTCGAGCGGTTATTTGTGATGAATCAATAATATCTGTATTATATTCTTGCCAGCTAATAAATACATTAAATGGATTATTAATAATCTCCTTAGATGAAGGATTTGTTTTAGGAACAAAGCCTTGCTCATGTCCAGCAATAGCAAATAGTATTAGAGGGTTTAAGTCAAATTCCCGGGATGTATTTATAATAGACGAAAAGTAGGGTTCTTCTTCTAAAAGGGAGTCTCT
Organism: Alkaliphilus flagellatus; assembly: GCF_018919215.1. Lineage (NCBI taxonomy): Bacteria > Bacillati > Bacillota > Clostridia > Peptostreptococcales > Natronincolaceae > Alkaliphilus > Alkaliphilus flagellatus. Next base: position 157,069 of record NZ_JAHLQK010000004.1, on the reverse strand, counting down.
ACTTTTTAAATATGTTTTAAGTTTATTTTCATCTATATTCTTATATCTGAAGTAGCTTGGTAAATAAGGGTGTTTGTATTCTATGGTTTCAATCTTAACAATTATATCTTCTTCTTCAGCTTTTACAGAGTTTGACTGTAAATAGTTTACAAAAAACGAAAAAAATATAAGTAAAAATAATCCAGTGAAGAGCACATTTATAGAACTTAGCTGAAAAGAAGATTTTATTTTTTTAAAATTAAACTGTTTACTTAAAATATTTTCTTCTTTACTAGCTGTATAGTTTTCTTCAATAACTTCTGGATTAATAATACTAGATATACCATATTCAGTTTTTAAGAGTATAGTATCGTTTTCTTCTATATGAGGAAAATATAGAGAAAGATCTTCTTTACTAATAGGCTTATCTAAATAACAATTAACCCAATCTAATATTACATTTAAAAAATTGGAATCTTCAACATTTATTGTTATGAAGGTTTCAAAAATATCATATAGTACTATAGTTTCTTGTTTATATAACAATTTATTTTTCAATAAAGTTTCTCTAATTTTATGTTGGTGATCTCTCGGAATAGATTTTAAATACCCATCGATAATACTTCTAATAGAATTAATTAATATATCGGCCTGCTTATTTACATCGGAATTAGGGTATTTATTTTCAATATAGGTACGTAAACGAATAATATCCTGAGCAGTAAGAATCTTATTAGATTTTAAATACTGTACAAAATCCCCCATTGAATAATCACATCCTAGTGTTTAGTTAATAATAATTGGAAACTATTAGCATTAAGGATATTATACTTTATTATTTATTATTTATCTATAATTTCAAAGGAAATAGTATGTATATATAGAATAACAATATAGAAGTATTAAAACAGTAAGAAGGAGGGAAATTATGCAAATATTAAATATAGGTAATGTTTATAACGGATTTCAATTATTAGAAGAGAAGAGAATTAATGAGGTGAATTCAATAGCAAGACTGTTTTATCATAATAAAAGTGGTGCTAAGTTATTTCATCTGGAAAATGATGATAATAATAAAGTTTTTTCTATTAGTTTTAGAACACCTCCAACGAATAATACTGGTTTGCCACATATATTAGAACATGCTGTGCTATGTGGATCTAAAAAATTTCCATTAAAAGATCCATTTATTGAATTAGCAAAGGGTTCGTTAAATACATATTTAAATGCAATGACTTTTTCTGATAAAACTATGTACCCTATTGCTAGTCAAAATGATAAAGACTTTGTTAACTTAATGGATGTATACTTAGATGCAGTTTTGCATCCTAATATATATAATGGCCCAGAAAGTTTTATGCAAGAAGGGTGGCACTATGAATTAAATAGTCAAGATGAGCCACTTTCAATTAAAGGGGTTGTTTATAATGAAATGAAAGGAGCTTTTTCTTCTCCAGAGCAAGTACTCTTTAGAAAGATAGAAGAGTCTCTTTTTCCTGATACAGTATATAGATTTGAATCAGGTGGTGATCCAGAATCAATACCAGAACTTACATATGAGCAATTTTTAAACTTTCATAAAACCTATTACCATCCGTCAAATAGCTATATTTACTTATATGGCAATGGTAACTTAATGGAGCATTTAAAGTTTATCGATGAAAAATATTTAAACCAATTTGATAAAATACAGGTTGATTCAAGTATTAGTATTCAACCTTCATTTAATCAAAGTAAAGAAATAGAAGAAGTATATTCTATTTCTGAAGATGAAAATGAGAGAAATAAAACATTTATAAGTAAGAATTACGTTATAGGTAACTCTAAGGATTCTGAAAAGGTATTAGCATTTAATATTTTAAATTATTTACTTCTAGGGTCTCCAGCTGCACCACTTAAAAAAGCTTTAATTGAGGCAAATATAGGAAAAGATGTTTTTGGATCTTTTGATAGTAGTATTATGCAGCCTACTTTCAGTATTGTTGTTAAAAATAGTGATGTTGAAAATAAGGAGTTATTCTTAAAGGTAGTTAAAGATACTTTGGAAAATCTTGTGGATAATGGTATTGACAAGAAGGTAATTGAGGCAGCAATAAATATTCATGAGTTTAAGCTTAGAGAAGCAGATTATGGACATAGACCTAAGGGATTAGTCTATAATATAAAGGCAATGAATAGTTGGCTTTATGATGAAGATCCATGGTTACACTTAGAATATGAAAAAAGTTTAAAAAATATTAAAACTGCTTTGGTAACTAACTATTTTGAAAGACTAATAAAGGAGGATATACTTAACAATCTTCATACTAGTCTACTAATATTAAAGCCTAAAAAAGGACTTGCAAGTGAAAAGGATCAAGAAGAAGAAAAAAGACTACAAGAGTATAAGAAACAATTATCAGAAGATGAAGTTATTAAAATCATAAAGCAGAAGGAAAACTTAGGAAAGTATCAGAATAGAATAGAAACAGATGAAGCATTAGCAACAATACCTCTGCTTAGTAGAGAGGATATTAAAAGAGAAGTTGAAGATATACCTTTAATTAAGTTTGTTGAGAATGATGTTAATATTTTGCATCATTCAATTTTTACTAATGGTATTGCATATGTCAATTTATTTTTTGATACAACAGCGGTACCACAAGAATTAGTTCCATATACAGTATTATTATCTAGTCTTTTAGGGAAGGTTAGAACAGAAAATCACGGCTATGAAGAACTATCAAACTTAATAAATATTAATACTGGCGGTATTTACGCTAAGGTAGAGACCTACTCGTTTAAATATAGTCATAAAGAATTTTTACCTAAATTTGTTCTTAGATCATCTGCATTAACTAGCAATATTAAAAGTTTATTTGTACTGTTAACTGAGCTTATAAATAGTACAAAATTTGATGAATCAAATAGAATTAAAGAAGTTATTGGTGAAACAAAGTCTCGATTAGAGATGGCTATTTTTGATCAAGGACATGTTATGGCAGCTAGAAGGGTTAATTCATATTTTTCTCCTATTGGCCAATATATAGAAAATACATATGGTATTTCCTATTACATGTTTATATCTAATTTAGATAGTGAGTTTGATGAAAAGCAAGAAGAAATATTGGAAAACTTAAAGAAAGTATATAATATGATTTTAAATAAAAATAATATGTTAATAAGTATTAGCTCAGACAAAGCAGACTTTGAAATTGTGAGAGAAGAAGCTGTATCTCTTATTGAAAGATTGCCTAATTGTAAATTTGAAAAATATAAATATTCTTTTGATTTTGCTCCTAAAAATGAAGGTTTATTAACATCGAGCAAAGTACAATATGTAGCAAAAGGATATAATTTTAAAGAATTAGGATATGAATATTTAGGGCATATGCAAGTATTGAAAACAATAGTGAGTTTAGATTACCTTTGGAATAAAGTACGGGTAGCTGGTGGTGCTTATGGATCCTTAGCTAACTTTTCTAAAAGTGGAAATCTTATATTTAGTTCGTATCGAGATCCTAATTTAAAAGAGACACTTCATGTATACGATGATATGTTTAAGTATATAGAAGCTTTTGATGCAGATGAACGAGAAATGAGAAAATATATTATTGGTACAATTAGTAATATGGATACACCTTTAAGTCCATTTATGAAGGGAGATAAAGCTACTAGTTATTATATTAGTGGTATAACTTTAGATGAACTTCAAAGGGAGAGGGATGAAGTTTTAAATACAACTGTAGGAGATATAAGGAAGTGTTCTATTTTATTAGCGGATTCTATGAAGAAAAATTATTTGTGTGTTCTGGGAAATGAACGTAAGATAAAAGAGAGCAAAGAGCAATTTAATAATCTTGTTAAAGTGTTTCTATAATAAATAATGTAAATATTAATTATTGTTAATATTTTGACTAATGTACTTGTAAAAATTAGTATTTTAGGTTATTTTAAATATGTAGATTTTAATTTATAATATAAATGTAGTATAAAGTATTCTCACCATACTAATTATCATATTGTACAGTATAATTAACTTAATAACTTACTATATTATGGGTATAATACTGTATGCGATGCAAATTTTACTTCTGAATATTTTGCTATGTATTGTAGTGTATAAATTGATAACAATTAATAATCTATTAATTAAATAATAGGAGGCGTTAGTATGAAAAAGATTTTAGTAACTGGAGCACTGGGACAAATAGGATCTGAGCTAGTTATGAATTTAAGAGAAGCTTATGGTAATGATAATGTTATTGCCAGCGACATAAGCACGAAAGGCTCTCAAGAAGCTATAGAGTCTGGTCCTTTCGAAATAATAGACGTTGTAGATGGAAAAAAAATCGATGAAGTAGTTAAAAAGTATAATGTAGATACAGTTTATCATTTAGCTGCACTTTTATCTGCAACAGGAGAAAAAAATCCTTCATTAGCATGGAATATTAACATGGGCGGACTATTCAATGTATTAGAAGTTGCAAGAGAAAATAACTGTGCCGTTTGTACACCAAGTTCAATTGCAGCTTTTGGACCATCTACACCAAAGGATAACACGCCTCAAGATACTTTAATGAGACCTACAACTATGTATGGAGTTACTAAAGTTGCAGGAGAGCTACTTTGCGATTACTACCATCAAAAATATAATATTGATACTAGAGGAGTTAGATTCCCAGGTTTAATTTCGTACAAGTCTTTACCTGGTGGTGGAACTACAGATTATGCAGTACATATATTCTATGAAGCAATTAAAAACAAAAAGTATGCATCCTTTATAGATAAGGGTACATTTATGGATATGATGTATATGCCAGATGCAATAAATGCATTAATTCAACTAATGGAAGCAGATCCATCTAAGTTAGTTCATAGAAATGCATTTAATATTACAGCAATGAGCTTTGATCCAGAAATGCTTGGTGCTGAAATCAAAAAGCATATTCCAGAATTTGTGCTAGAATATGATGTAAATCCTGATATACAAAAAATAGCAGATTCTTGGCCAAATTCATTAGATGATAGTGAAGCTCGTAAAGAATGGGGTTGGAATCCGAAGTATGATTTAGCAGCTATGACAAAGGATATGTTAGAGCAGCTTACTATTAAATTAAAAGGATAATATCTTAATTACAAGAAACCACCTTGGATAAGGTGGTTTCTTTGTTAGTTAAAGTAGAAAAATAAAAAACAATTAACATGATGATAATAATTATCATTTACAATATTCTATTTCTATGATACAATTTGTTTATACAAATTGTGTATTTACCGCGGCTAATTTAGGTATATATGCGAGGAGGAAATAATTTGGCAAAAATAATGGGACCAAGATTTAAACTAAGCAGAAGCTTAGGTGTAAATGTTTATGGTCATCCAAAAGCAATGAATAGGGCAGGTAAAACACCTGGTAGAGTAAGTAGAAAACTTTCTAACTATGGACTACAATTATTAGAAAAACAAAAATTAAGAGCATATTATGGTGTATTAGAAAAACAATTTATAAGATATGTAGATAGAGCTATGAAGGCACCTGGTTTATCTGGAGAGGTTCTAATACAAAAATTAGAATGTAGATTAGATAATATAGTGTATAGAATAGGACTAGCTAGTTCTATTAGAGAAGCAAGACAGATGGTAAATCATGGACACATTTTAGTTAACGGAAAGAAAGTGGATATACCATCATTTAGTATTAATCCTGAAGATACTATAGCTCTACGTGAAAAATCACAAAAAATTGAAAAATATATAGCAAACATTCAAAATGCGAATTATGTAGTTGATTATGTAGAAACAAATCCAGCTAGTTTTAGTGGAAAACTATTAAGATTACCAAATAGACAAGAAATACCTGTTGATGTTAATGAGCAACTAGTAATTGAATTTTACTCCAAAAGATAATTATATAAAAAAGAAGAATCTATTAAGAAGATTCTTCTTTTTTATATAATTAGTACCATTGATTAAATGATAGTTACTAAGAAAATATTTAATAAAGAAAAAGGAAGGCAATTTATAGATTTTGTACATTCATTTCATCCATGCGAAGACATAAGTCCTAGACTAGGTCACGAAATATCTCTTAAGCTTATAGAGAAAGGAAAATTCAAAAATTTTGAAATATTAGCTGTAACTCATATAGATAAAAATTATTTGTATACTCATTAAACTACCTTGAAGGTCAAGCTCTTAAAGAGAAAACTAAAGAAAAAAGCAAAGATTTAAATTGGGATAGATAATTATTAACCGAACAAGCTAAAAAGTTGGTTCTTTTTTAGTTTTTATCAGGAGGTGATTTAGATGTCAGTAAAGGAAAGATTAGAAAATTTAAAAGAGGAGCTTAATTTAGCAATTGAAGATACTGAACCTTTAACTAGCAAGGAAATAGTAAATCTAAGTCAGGAGCTAGATGAACTAATAGTTTTAGAATGTAGATTAAGGCTAGAGAAGTATAACTCTTCAAAAGAAGATATTTAAGAAAGAAGGTGATAGCATAATTTGCCATCGGGAGAAACTACTAATTTAAGTATTCTAAAACTAAAAGATTGTGTGGAGAGCTTTATGTCTAGTAGGCAGCAATTAAAGCTCTTTTTATATTTTATAGCCTTTAATTTTTCAGTTAGTATAGGCTTTTATTTTTACAATGATAAGGCATATCAAAGGAAACTTATTAAAGTAAAAAAACGGAATAGAATTCATATAATCAGCATAAAACAAAGGATGCAACCAATGGTTGACAAAGTTCAAGCTTAAATTGGTAGACCGCAACCACTAAATTTACTATTATTATAAATATACTGCGAAAGGAGATTGTAAAATGACGATAGGAGAAAAAATACAAATAAATAGAAAGTCATTGGGTCTTTCACAAGAGCAACTTGGAGAGAAGGTCGGAGTTTCAAGACAAGCCGTATCAAAATGGGAACAAGGTACTGCAATGCCAGAATTAGATAAAGTAATTACATTAAGTAAGGTGTTTTCTATTTCAACTGATGATTTATTAGGCAACACTGATGCTGAAACGGATAAGTACTCGAACAATGTATCTATTGAAAACAACGTAAATAGCACCTTTAATAATTTCGAAAATTTCTTAAGGAGAAATTGGTACCGTGGCGGATACTTATTTATAATTTGGGGTTGTTTAACTGTCGCAATGTCACTTGGAGTTGCCTATTCATGGAGAAGGATGCACTTACCTGGAATGATGCTTACTGGACAGGTAGTTGAAACAAATCTATTTCTTTATGCAATGAAACAACCACTTGTTCAGATTATTATACCTATTGGTATAATCGCTATTATTTTTGGTACAGTAGTTATAATTTATGGAACGATAAAAAATAAAAAGTAAATTAAAGTGTAAAATATATACTGTATGTTATGGGCATAGCCCTTAGGATCAGTTAATACACATTGTTTATAATATTAGTAGCAAGAATAAGATTTTAAACCATCTATAATCTTCTACTATAAAACACGAATATTTTATTTTAATACCGTATTATTCAGAAATGAATTTTACGGTATTTCTATGTTGCATTTTAAGTATTAAGCAAAAAAATTGGAGGAACTTTCAAAAAAATGCTATAGATAATCTTGAACAAGGTGAAATAATCTACTTAGATTGCTCTCACTACATCCATGCTATTGAATATAAGAAAATAGCGGAAGAATCAAAAAGATTTATAGAAAGTTTGAAATACGAATAAAGAGTTTGGTTTATTCTTAGATTTAATACATACCAATTAAGAAGGATTTAAGGAATTATGCAATTTAAGAATTATAGTTTTAAAGACATAATTTATGATATTTGGTATAATATCATAAATAGAGGACGAGGGAATTAAAGGGGGTTTTTAGAAAATGACTAATGAAGAGTTTCAAAAATTAATATTAGAGAAACTGGTGAGCATTGAAAAAGGACAAAGAAATCTTGAAAAAGTTCAGCTAGAAATCTCAGATAGAGTAATAGCACTAGAAGGAAATATCAATGCAATACAGGAACAAACTATAACTTTATCAGAATTCAGAGAAGAAACTAAAGAAAATTTTTCTGTTTTATCTAATAGAGTAGACGGCATAGAAAATAAGTTAGATGATATTGAATCCAATAACGCAAATATGCATTTAGATTTAGGAAGTAGTATGAATGCGCTAAGAGAAGATTTAAACGCTATTGAAATAGTTATATCAAAAAATTGGAATGATATTGCAAAACTAAAGACAGTAAGATAATAACTAATTTTAACAATCCAATTAAAATAAGATTATTGAAATAGAATCAATAGATATGATATTATTAGAGCAAGGTAATCGGAAAAGCAGGGTATGATTGCCACCTCATTTCACATAGAAAGAAAGGAGGTGGTGTGGTATGGATACATATCAAGCAATATCATTAATGATTGCGTTTGCAATGTTCGTTATATCACTTATCTCCTATTTAGATAGAGATAAAAAATAATCACCCTGCCCGCCAGCAGCGTGATTAAAGAAATAACTTAATTTAGTTGTTTAAGGCAATCACATCTTTGCAGGTCCGATTACCTTATTAACATTATACCACAAACAATTTAAAAGTAAACATATACACTGTGTAATTTTACTTATATAATTAGATCTTTTTTATTAAACAGTTTTAAGCTGTTTTTTATTTTGCAAAAAATCAAATTTAGTTGCTTATATTTTAAAAAATATGACGCAATAATTACGCTTAAAGTAAAACAATGTTATTTAAAGATTAAGTAATAAGGCTTAAAAATATAAATTACCAAAATTATGAAGTAGATTGATATATATTTAATAAAATATGATATAATTCTTATGAAAGATAATCCGTAATTGTTTCATTATACAATATAATTTTCTCGAAATTTATATAGAAAGGATATGATGGAATGTATAAATATATTTATGTTGAGGTAAATGCTGAAGGTATATTTAGGCAAGGAAATCATAAAGAAATGATTGATGAATACAGTAATAAAGGTTGGAGATTTGTTACTGCTATTCCTACAAGTTTTAGCGGGCATGGTGTGATTAAAAAATTTGATCTAGTATTTGAAAAAGAAGATTAACTGTATAATGACAATCACATTTTTGCAAATCTGATTAGCTATTAATATTATACTACAAGATATGAAAGATAGTAAAAAGGGTGATAAATAATGGAGTGGCAAGAAATTAGAACCGAAAAGGATATAATAGAGTTACTTAATACTTTTGGAGGATTTCATGATGATGTATTAAGAGAAATGCATCTATGGAATGACTATTATGTAGATAATGATCTTAATATGTGCGCTGGTTTTTGTAAGGTAAAGAAAAAGACTAGGAAATAGCAAAAGGAATGAGATTATGATGTTAAGAGATACCTTAAACAAGGTTTTAAAACAATACAAAATAGAAGATCAAGTTTTGTTTCAAATGACGCCACAATCTGTGCTTTGTCTAGAATTGACTCCTGATTACCCATATTTGGAGGATGGCAGCCTTGATATGGGTTATGTTAATAAATGTACGCAAAAAGCAGTGGAAGTCTATGAGTTCATGGGATTTGGAAAAAATATTCTAGTTGTGTACGATGATATCTACAGCAATGATATTTTAGAAAACAAGATATTTTTAGAAAGCTGCTTGGTTGATGTAGAAGGATATGAAGATTATAGCCTAACATGGCAATTTCCCATTGATGAAAATGATCTACCGATACATCAGGATTACACGGTCTATACGTGTAAAAGGCATCTTTATCTTGCAAAGGGTGTGTATACTCAAAAGCTATTTCAGGAAATCATCAAATCTGATATCGGCGGGAGCATGGATTTTGCTTCTTCGGTTTTTATTATAGATTTGGATGGCTTCTGTATTTTTAAACTGTATGATGATCGTGGGCTTGATTTGTTCGCACCAAGCACAGAAGTGTTAACAGCAGCCTGTGAACAATTTTATGACGATCTTCTGTATAAAAAATTTGAAATAACAGTACATAAACTGTAACTATGTTTAAAGTAAAAATAAGGGTATTTGAAGATTAAATAATAAAATATTTATTACTCAAATTATGATATAGATTGATATATTTAATAAAAAGGGAATTAGAATCTATTACAAATAAGGAGCATAAATAATGATAAAAGAATTAGAAGTATCTAAAATAGATGATGTAATGAAAATTTGGCTTGAAGCAAATATTAAAGCTCATGATTTTGTTTCTGAAAGTTACTGGATAGAAAATTATGATTTTGTAAAAAAAGCTTTGCCTCAATCCGACGTTCTTGTTTATGAAGATGATGGAGAGATAAAGGGATTTATAGGTATTATAGATAAATCTTATATTGCAGGATTATTTATTTCAACTCAATATCAGCATAGTGGAATAGGAAGTAAATTGATTGAAAAATGTAAGCAGTGTTATCCAATTTTAAAATTAGATGTTTATGCTAAAAACTTGAAAGCTGTAAATTTTTATAAGAGGCATGGATTTAAAATAGAACAAGAAAAAGAAAATTATGATACTAAGGAATCTGAGTATTCAATGGTATGGAAATTATAAAAACAATAGTAAAATTAAGGGTACTTGAATATTTCATAGTTTTTTAATATAGTGGCTAATCATAAGAAGGGGATTTTACATTTAAAATATGAAGTAGGAATAATCTTCTTCGAAAACTGAATAATGCAGTATGATAAAATAGAAAATTGTTATAGCAATATAGAAAATATGGTATATTTTTCTTGTTAGATAAATTGGATTAGTATTATTTTGTTAAGTTTATTCATATTAAGTATAAATAAAGGAGGCAAAAAGGTGAAGCTAAAAGTTTTAGTAGATAATAATACATACATTGACCAATACTACTGTGGCGAACCTGCCGTTTCGTATTATATTGAAGATGAGGATATTAGCTTACTATTGGATGTAGGATATTCTGATTTATTTCTAAGAAACTCAACTGCATTAGGTGTAGATTTAGAAAATATAAGCACTATCGTTATTTCACATGGTCACGATGACCACACAAGAGGATTAAAATACTACTTTGAACAAAATAATAAAAATAATATTTCTATTATTGCTCATTCAGATGCATTTAAAGAAAAATTAATAGACAATTTAAAAATTTGTTCTCCTATTTTAGAAGAAGAATTAAAAGGAAAATGCAATCTAGTTCTTTCGAAAGAACCTATTAAAGTTAGCAAACATATAACTTTTTTAGGGGAAATACCTCAAATAAACGACTTCGAAAATAGAAAACCTATTGGTAAACAAATTGTTGGTGAAGCTTCAGTTGATGATTATGTAATAGATGATACAGCCCTTGTATATAAAAGTGAAAATGGCATTTATATTATTACAGGATGTTCTCATAGTGGGATATGCAATATAATAGAATATGCAAAAGAAGTATGTAAAGATAATCGAGTATTAGGAGTTATAGGAGGATTTCATTTATTTGAAGTAACTGAACAGGTTAATAAAACTATCAATTATCTAAAAGAGAACAATGTAAAGGAATTATATCCTTGCCATTGTACTTCGTTTGCTGTTAGAGCAGAAATACATAAAACTTTGCCTGTAAAAGAAGTTGGAGTAGGTTTAGAAATAAACTGGTAAAAGTATAGAAAATGAACCTATGTTATAGTTATATAATACATAATATTCTTATATAGGGAAATAAAAAACATCTATATAATACGAATAGTCAAAAAGTGGGGGTGACTAGTATGATAGAAACAAAACGTCTTTATATAATTGAGGCTACTGAAGAAGATATTGAAACTATTATCAAATTAGAAAGCCATGAGGATAATAGAAACTTTGTCTGGATTGGTACTTATGAAGAACACAAGGCAGAAATTGAAGATAAAAATTACTTGGTTTTTGTATTTAGACAAAAAGTGGACAATTCAATTATTGGATATGCTCTAATTAGATTAGATTTCAAATCAGAAGTTTTTGAACTGAGAAGAATTGCTATTTCTCACAAAGGAATAGGATACGGCAAAGAAGCTATGATTGCATTACTAAAATATGCATTTGAAGATAGAAATATTAATCGCTTTTGGTTGGATGTATATCCTGATAATTTGATAGGAATTAGGCTTTATGAAGGACTTGGAATGCATCTAGATGGAGTTCTAAGACAAAGCTATAAATCTGAACGTGGCTATTTGGATCAAATTATATATTCAATGCTTAAAAGCGAATATTATAAAAGTAGTTATATTAGTTCCTCATCGAATTAAGTATTAGATTTATTAAATAAACAAACTAAGTATAATACTTAATTAGGTTGATCTGTATTCTTCATATAAGGCGTAATAACTATATAATCGGATAATTTCTTAAGATACCGTATTATTCAGAAATGAATTTTACGGTATTTTTATGTCACATTTCAAGTATATTCCATACTTTGAAAAAGTTATGACATAAACATGAAGCTTAAAATGAAAACAAGTTCTTTGAGAACTGAATAATAGGGTATTGAAAATATTGACTATCAAAATTATAAGATAGATTAATATATATTTGGAGAAATATGATATAATTTTTTTGAGAATAATTTGTAATTGATAGAAAATGTGAATTTGCAGAGGAGGTATTGTAGCGGAATGAATTGGTTTGATATTAATAAGATAGACTACAAAACTTATGTTATTAGTGAAAATAAACATTATGAAAAAACCAACATATATTTTCTGATTGGCAAAAATTTCAATGTATGTATCGATAGCGGTATGGGACTTCATAAGATAGGACACGTTTTAGATAAAATTGATAATAAAGAAAGAAGAGTAATTACAACCCACTCTCATTGGGATCACATAGGTAATCATGATGAGTTTGATGAAGTTTATTTTCATAAAAATGCTAAGGATTTACTTAAAACGGGGGAACTTACTACATTAGAGGTTATTAGACAGGAGATTGTAAAGGATATTGACAAAAAATATATACCAAAAGAATTTGAAATAGATACATATAAGCCATATGATGGAAGAAATGGATTAGTAGTTGAGGATGGAGACATAATTGATCAAGGAGATAGACAATTAGAGATTATTCATACTCCGGGACATACAATTGACTCTATAAGTATTTTTGAAAAGGAAACAGGCTATTTATTTGTTGGGGATTTTCTATACAGTGGGCCTTTATATTGTAGATCTGACAATAATGATCCTAATGCTTATTACACATCCTTAGAAAAGTTGCTTCGAAAAAATTATGAAATAACAAAAATACTTTCTGCCCATTATGATCCAGATCTAGGTAAGGATTATATTGCTAAAACATTTGAACTATTAAAAAAGGCAAAAGAAGATAGGAAATTAGAAAAAGGATCTGGAAACTATAAGTATAAAGATATGGAGATAATTTTATAATCTCAGGTTAATACAGTTGTTAAGCATATTTTGAACCAGTAAATAAAAATACAAAAATACCTATTTCGTGATTAAGCTTTTGATATATTTTTATGATACATTATCATTTTTAAACATAACAGTGAAAAATGTGAAGGAGGAATTTTTACAATGAAACACTTAAGTAAAGGTATTATAGCAATGATTATTTTTTATATTTTTAACACATTTATATTTTCTATAATTGGTGAAATTATTTTTGTAGGAGATAGATTTACAATATCATACCACATGTTTACATATACTGGCTTGATGACGCTTTGTGGTGTTATTATAGTATGTACCTATATAGTTGTTGAAAAATTAAATGAGGTTAAGAGTATGCTTATCAAATCAGATACTTTACAATCTGATATAAATAAAGATTAATCAACATCCTGTATTATTTTGAATGCAGCATATTGATTGTTTCTTGTTCAACTGAAGGGTGAGTAAGTTGAACAAGAACTATAATTAATATTAGAAAGTAGTATTTTATTTTAATACCGTATTATTCAGAAATGAATTTTACGGTATTTTTTATGTCGCATTACAAGTATATTGGGTACTTTCAAGATACTGTAAAGTAAATAATGTTCTCTGAAAACTGAATAATACGGTATTTAAAAATTAGCTCAAACATTCATAAACTTGTGTTTAAGGGAATAACATGTCAATATAGCTATTAATTATTGGGGGTATTTTGATGGGATACTATGTTAGAGTAGAGCCAGATGTAAAAATTTATGTAGAGGATCTTAATCCGGAGGGTCATAAGACAATAGTATTTTTACATGGTTGGCCTGGAAGCCATAAATTATTTGAATATCAGTTTAATGAGCTTCCTCAAAGTGGATACAGATGTATTGGAATAGACCAAAGAGGATTTGGTAAATCAGATAAGCCATGGAGAGGATATGACTACAATCGGTTAGCTGACGATGTTAGATGTGTAGTTGAAACACTCAAATTACAAGATTTTATACTGGCAGGTCACTCAACAGGTGGGGCAATTTCTATTAGATATATGGCTAGGTATAATGGATATGGGGTATCCAAACTTGCTCTTTTTGCAGCAGCAGCTCCTAGTCTTATCAAACGTCCTAATTTTCCTTATGGCTTAGACAAGGAAACTGTAATCAAAATTATTGAGGGAACATACACTGATCGCCCTAAAATGCTGAGTGATTTTGGTGATATATTTTTCTTTCAGCATATAACTGAGCCATTCTCTGATTGGTTCTTACAATTGGGATTACAAGCAGCAGGTTGGTCAACTGCTGCTATTGCAAAGACTTGGTTACGTGAAGAACTATTTTGTGATTTAGGAACAATAAATGTTCCAACATTAATTATTCATGGTATTCACGACAAAGTTGTTCCATTCCAACTAGGTGAAATACAAAAACAAGGTATTAAAAATTCGAAGCTTATGCCATTTCAATATAGTGGTCACGGATCATTCTATGACCAGCGATGCAAATTTAATGAAGAATTGATGAAGTTTATTGAAGAATAAAGTTTTTGCAATATAGAACTTGCTAATAAAAATGTTAGAAACCAATAATTTATTTTAATACCGTATTATTCAGAAATGAATTTTACGGTATGTTTCTGTTACATTTCAAGTAAAATATGTTAAGGAAATAATAAGAATAGAAAAACAGCACAATCCAAGCAGTTAATATATGATGAAGTTTATTTATAGGCCAAGTTTCTTTACTATACATTATGTAAGATTAACTTGACACGGAAATATAATAATGCTATATTTTTGATGTAAGGTTAACATTACAGGAGTGATAATTAATGAAAAATAGATTAAAAGAGTTTCGTGAATCTTTCAGATTAACTCAAGAACAATTGGGAGAACTTGTCGGTGTATCAAGACAAGCAATTAACTCTATTGAAACAGAAAAGTTTGAACCGTCTATATGGTTGGCTTATGATATTTCTAAAATATTCAATTGTTCCATAGAGGATGTTTTTCTTTTTGAAGAAAGTGAAAGAAAATCGAGATCACAGCAAAGCAGAGGTGTAGTTTAAATGGCATTAAGACAAATTAGATTTTTTGATGATGAAATATTGAGAAAAAAGAGCAAAGTAGTTGAAGTGGTAGATGATAAAATAAGGCAAATACTAAATGATATGGCAGATACTATGTATAATACAGAAAATGGTGGAGGATTAGCAGCTCCACAAATAGGTATATTAATGCGATTAGTTGTAATAGATATGGGACAAGGACTTATAAAATTAGTTAATCCAAAGATAATTAATAAGGAGGGAACTCAAGAAGTTATAGAGGGATGTTTGAGTATTCCAAATAAATGGGGCAAGTTAATAAGACCTGCAAAAGTAACAGTACAAGCATTAAATGAAAATGGCGAGGAAATTATATTGACAGCTACAGGAGATTTAGCAAAATGTTTTTGCCATGAAATAGACCATTTAGAAGGTATCCTTTTTACTGATTTAGTTACTGAATATATAAAGTAATACTATTTAATATTACTATTGAATATAATTTATATTATTTGTAGTAAAAATAAGACTCTAAACTATATATAATCTTTTACCATAAAACACGAATATTTTATTTTACTACCGTATTATTCAGAAATGAATTTTACGGTATTTTTATGTCGCATTTCAAGTAAAGTAAGGTATATGAAGAAAACACGATGTAATTATTAAAATTTAAAATAAGAATAATGTTCTTTGAAAACTGAGTAATACGGTATTGAAAAATTAAGAATCTACTATAATAATGTAGAAAATATGGTATAATTTTCTTATTACATAAATCAGATTAGGTAGATTATCTGCACAAATATCACAGGGGGTGAATGTATTGAAAAATAATGGAATTGTAAAATTTTTAGTTGTTTACTTTATTGCAAAAGCAATTATTTTAATAACTGGTTTGTCCTATAATGTATTTAATGAAGAGTTTAATTTGATACGGCTTATAATGGATCTAGCAATATGGTTAATTGCATACGTTGGAGTAAGTCTAGTTTTTTCTAAATTATTAAATAAACAAAAAAATGTAGTTGAGTAATATTGCATACTTTCTTTTTTAGACGCAACAGTAGAATATTGTGCAAAATTATTTATATTAGGGAGGTTAAATAAATGCTAAAACTAGTAAAACCACAAAGATTAAACCGAGGTGATAAGATAGCTACAGTAAGCCTATCATGGGGTGGTGCTGGTGATACAGATTTACTATGGAGATATAATTTAGGGAAAAAGAGATTACAAGAGCAGTTTGGTTTAGAGGTTGTAGAAATGCCAAACACTTTAAAAGGGTCTGATTATTTATACTATCACCCAGAAAAACGCGCGGAAGATTTAATGGCAGCTTTTTCTGACACATCTATAAAAGCAATTTTTTCCTGTATTGGTGGCGATGAAAGTATACGAATGTTGCCATATATCGACTTTAATATCATAAAAAATAATCCTAAAATATTTATAGGGTATTCTGATACAACTATTACACATTTTATGTGTCTTAAAGCAAATCTGTCAAGTTTCTACGGCGCATCTATTCTTGCAGAATTAGCAGAAAACATTAAAGTGTTTGACTATACTGCTCATTGGTTAGAAAAAGTTTTATTTGACCCTTCTCCAATTGGAGTAATACCAGCCACTAAGGAATGGACTGGAGAGAGAATAGAATGGAGTGAAATCAATGCCTCCATTGCAAAAACTATGGTAAAAAATCAAGGATATGAATTTTTGCAAGGCAACGGTGTGATTCAAGGGCATTTGATTGGTGGGTGCATTGAAGTAATGGAGATGATAAAAGGTACTTCGCTATGGCCATCCAATGACATATTTGAAGATGCTATTCTATTCTTTGAAACATCAGAAGAAATGCCAGAACCAAATTATATAGAATATTGGCTTAGAAATTATGGTAGCCAAGGTATATTGCAAAAATTAAAGGGAATAATTTTTGGGAAACCATATCAAGAAAGATATTATAAAGAATACAAGAATTCAATCATGAAGATTGTAACAGAATTAGGACTTTATCATTTACCCATTGTGTATAATATGTCCTTTGGTCATAATGAACCTATGATATGTTTACCCTATGGTGCAACGGCAGAAATTGATTGTGATAAGAAGACTTTTTCCATACTTGAATCAGGGGTAGTATAGCTTATCGCTACTTATTCGTATTTTATTAAGAACAAGATAATCACTTATTTGAGGTTAATAAAGGGATGTTGTAAAATGGATTAAATGACTATGAATAAAAGTTTATATTATATGGGGGAGATATAATGATTATTGATAATAATCCAAAAGAAAAAGAAGCCATGGAGGCATTTCACAGAGGCCAACGCTCACTTGGTTATAAACTTCAAGATGAATTTGTAGCAGAATTAAGAGAAAGTATAGGAAAAGTAGACCATTGTACCTGCGAAAAAGCATGTAAGTATCATGGGAAATGCATAGAATGTGTTGCTATACACAGAGCACACAGAGATCATCTTCCGAATTGCTTTAGAAGTATGGTTAATGAAAGGATTGAAAAACTTTCTGGATTAACAGAACACAGCATTGTAGAACAAATAAAAAAATAGTGGATATAGACAAAATAACATAATAGAAAGTCAATGTTAGTCACATTTTTCATATTATTTATAGTAAGAATAAAACCTTAAATAACCTATAATTTTCTATTGTAAAATATAAAACACGAATATTTTACTTTAATACCGTATTATTCAGAAATGAATTTTACGGTATTTTTATTTCACATTTCAACAATATTGCGTACTTTGAAGAAAATGCGACGTAACTATTAAAATTTAAAGTAATAATGTTTTTTGAAAACTGAATAATACGATATTATAAAATAGAAATTTGCTATAACAATATAGGAAATATGGTATAATTTTCTTGTTAGATAAGTCGGATTAGTAAAATATTATGATGTAAAAATTGAAATAAAAATATGGACAGAATAAGAAAGTCCAAAATTAGGAGGAGTTGAGAAAATGGTTCAATCAATTATTCATATAGCTTTAGTAGTAAAAGATTATGATGAGGCAATAGAATTTTATACTAAGAAGCTTAATTTTACATTAATTGAAGATACTTATCAGCCGGAACAAGATAAACGTTGGGTAGTAGTATCTCCACCTGGTTCAGTCGGAACTACGATATTACTTGCAAAAGCCTCTAAAATTGAACAAGAGTCATTTATTGGTAACCAGTCAGGTGGTAGAGTTTTTCTATTTTTAAACACTGATGATTTTTGGAGAGATTATAATGAAATGCTTTCAAAGGGAATAGAATTTGTGAGAGATCCAAAAGACCAATCTTATGGAATAGTCGCAGTATTTAAGGATTTATATGGAAATTTATGGGATTTAGTACAGCTGAAAGAAGGTCATCCAATTTTGAAACGAATTAAGTAGCTGGCTGAATAAATTCACAATAATTATAAAATGTGTCTCATTCGTACTTTATTACGAATTATCAACAAGGTTATTAAGATATTACAGAAAGACATAAAGAGAAGGGATGTAGATTTATGAATAGACGGGATTTAACACGTGCCTTATTAGTTGTAACAGTATGGGGAGCTAATTTCACAGTAATTAAATTAGGGCTTAGTGGTGTGCCACCTATGTTGCTGGTTGCTTTACGATATACCTTCGCTGCCATACCCGCAATAGCTTTTGTAAAACGTCCAGCAGTAGGGTGGCGTTACATTGTTGCTTATGGAATGACCGTGGGGGTTGGGCAATTTGCTTGTTTGTTCTATGCAATGAATATAGGAATGCCAGCTGGTGTTGCTTCCGTTGTCCTGCAATCTCAGGCTTTCTTTACACTTTTATTTGCTGCAATATTATTAAAGGAAACATTAAAAGGAATGCAAGTGATAGGTCTTTTAACAGCTGGACTTGGACTTTATTTTATAGGCGGAAATGTTGGAAGTAATGGATTATCCTCAATTCCTCTTGGACCATTTTTATTAACACTCCTTGGAGCTGCTTTTTGGGGGATTTCAAACATAATAGTAAGATATGCTTCGAAACAAAGTGAGTCCCGTGGGGAAAAGCTGGATATGTTGAGTCTGGTGGTATGGTCAAGTCTCGTACCTCCACTCCCCCTTATGGCTTTTGCTATGATGTTGGACACACCAAAAACATTATTGAATGCAGTGATTAATTTGAATGTCCTATCTGTGTTTGCTGTGATTTATCTGGCTTTTTGTGCAACATTATTTGGTTTTTACACATGGAGTATGTTGCTTGCAAAGTATCCTGCTGGCAAAGTAGCTCCACTTTCCCTTCTTGTACCTATAACTGGACTTATTACATCACAGATTGTTCTTGGTGAACAGCTTTCAAAAATGCAATGGTTAGGCGGTATTGTAATACTTCTGGGGTTAATAATATCTAATTTTGGGGGTTCGCTAATTAAGCGCGTTTCTAAGACAAAAGGTACATAATGTTTATATTATTTGTAGTAAAAATAAAACTTTAAACCACGTATAATTTTCTATTATAAAACACGAATATCTTATTTTAATACCGTATTATTCAGAAATGAATAAGCGGTATTTTTTATATCGCATTAAGAGTAAAATACGTTAAGGAAATAATAAAAATAGAAAACAGCAATCCAAGCAGTAAATACTGATATTATAAAAAATTCTTTGCAAACTGAATAATATGGTATTGAAAATATATGTTATAATTTTTATATAACTCAATGAAAGATTATCTGTATTTTATTTGATAAAAGGAGAGTTGAACCGTGTGGAAAAGTTTATCAGAGATGTCACTCGAAGAATTGTGGAAACTGTTTCCAGTGATATTGAAAGAACATAATCCGATATGGAAAGATTGGTATTTGCAAGAAAAAAAGTTACTTATGAGTGCTATTGGGAGTCAAAATATCGAACGAATAAATCACATTGGAAGTACTGCTGTTAATGCATTAATTGCAAAGCCAACAATAGATATATTGCTTGAAATAACAGAAGATTCCGATTTGAAGTTTTTGGTAAGTGTGATAGAGGAAAATGGGTATATTTTTGAAAAGCAACCGCAGAAACCAGCACCACATATGATGTTTGTGAAAGGTTATAAAGAGAATGGATTTGCTGAGAAGGTATTTCATCTTAATGTAAGGTATTTAGGCGATTGGGATGAATTGTATTTTAGGGATTACTTGCGATTGTATGCAGATATTGCTCAAGAGTATGGAGAATTAAAAATAAGCCTTAAAGGTAAATATGAACACGATAGAGACGGCTATACTGAAGCAAAAACGGAGTTTATTAGCAAGTATACTACTATTGCAAAAATAGAGTTTAATAATAAATACAACCCAAGCTAATGAGCATATATGAAGTAATGTCATCAATGATTATGTTTGGAATGTTGATTATATCACGGAGTTCCTTTCAGAAAAGAGCAAAAAATACAGTTGCGTTTGATGTATTGGCAGATTAAAGAGTTGATATTGAGACATTGTGGGTAAAAGATACCTAATATACAACAGTAACGATGGTTTTTATGGTATATTTAATTTAATGTATAGTCTATTATAGTAGGGAGTGGTATAATGGAGAATCTAAAAAATTTTCAATTTAGATATGCAGTATATGATAATGCTCTAAATATTCATAACCATTCTTATGCACAGATGTTGTTTCCAATTGAGGGCAATCTTTACATAGAGACAGGAAAGCAGCATATAAACCTGCAAGCAGAGGATATCTTTTTTTTACCACCTAATTGTCGACATATTTTTGCTGCTAATGGGGACAATACATTTTTAGTTCTAGATATCCCATTATATATGATTTATAAAGATGATATGAATAAGATAAATGGAGGAATACGTATTTTACCTAATGAAAAATGGAAGGCGATTAAATTCTTACTTTTAAATGAAATTAATGGAGAGAATGCTAGTCATCAATCCATTCTAGACTTATTTCGCTATTCTTATAACATGCTTTTATTGGACACTCTTCCGAATTCAATTAGATATATACATGAACATTTTAATGAAATTATAAATTTAGATATTTTAGCTAAGATTGAAAATTACAGTATCGCTTACTACTGTGAATGGTTTAAGAAACAAACAGGGGTTACATTAACTAATTATATTAAGAAATTAAGAGTATCAAAGGCAAAAGATTTATTATTAAATACAAATTATTCCATACTACAAATTGCTCAGCAGGTTGGTTATGAGCACCATTCATCTTTAACAAGAGTATTTTTGGAATACGAGAAATTGACTCCTAAAGAATATAGGAAAAGTATCCAAAAACCTGTTAAGTAAATCCATAATTTAGGTAAAGAGTTAACTTTCTTAATACTATAGAATGACAGTATTAAGAAAGTTTTTTTATGCTCTATAGGGCCTAAGCCTAAATTAAGGAGGTGATGGGAAATGAAAAAAAGAAATAAAGGTATCGGTATTGTTATAGTATTTATAATAGTTGCTATATTAATTATATTCATCTCGATTAATAATACTAATAATCAAACAACACGAAATAATAACAGACCAATTCATGAGTTATGGGATTCAAATAAACTTAATTCTTTATAAAATAATTTTGCTTTAATAACTAGAATAATAGAAATTTATTAAAAATTTTTAGACACTGTAGTTGTAATTTAAATATTATTATTTATAATTTGTATTTAATACGTATATTAAAGCAGTTACATTAGGAGGAAAAAATGAAACTCACAAAAATAAATGATAAAGTATACTATATTCCAAATGTTACGAATATCGGCTGTATTTTAAATGGAGATGATGCTATTTTAATAGATACAGGTTTAGAAGATCATACAGGAAAGAAAATACTTAATATTTTAGAAAAAGAAGGCATAAGTGTAAAGGCAATCATTAATACCCATTCTCATGCAGACCATTGTGGAGGGAATGCTTATATTAAAAAGCAGACTAATGCATTAATTTATGCTCCAGAAATAGAGGATACCATAATAACCTACCCCTATTTAGAACCGCTATATCTGTTTTCTGGGGCAAGTCCAATTAAAGAATTAAAGAAAAAATTTTATATGGCTAAACAATCAAAAGTGGACTATATTATAAAACATAATGAAAATTATTTATATATAAACGATTTGAAATTAAGAATAATACCACTACCAGGACATTCACCGAATCAAATTGGAATTGAAGTGGACGATGTCTTGTTCTGTGGAGATACTGTCGTTGGCGTTGACATACTGAGTAAGCATAAAATTCCATTCAACATGGACCTTAATAAACAGAGAGAGAGCCTCAATTTTTTAAAAGCTACCAAATATAGTTACTATGTACCTTCTCATGGATCATTATATGAGGATATAGAACAAACTGTGGAAGCAAATATCAATACAATAAATGAAATTGATGAAAGTATATTGAACATTGTAAGTAAACAGAAGACGATTCAGGAAATAAGTCAAGATTTGTTTAATATATATGGAATTCAAATAAATAATATTGGGCAGTATTGTTTATTGAATACAGTAATAATGGCACACATAAGCTATCTATCAGAAATTCAAAAGATTGAAAAATTCATTGATAACAATCTAATCTATTGGATAAAGAAAAATTAGCATTATTGTAGACTTTTAAAACATACTATTGAGGAAGAAATTAAGCTACAGCCCTTCTGTAAAATTCGGAAGGGTTAATTATATCTGTTATATTATCAGAAATAAGATAGTGAAAGAAGTAATTATACACTACTGTTGGTTAGTAGTATGACTTTTATTCAAGTAGAGATAGACTAAATAAATTAAAAACTCCTTTAAAAATTTTAGGCGCCAAACTCCTGATAAAAAAGTGATGGATAACTGTAATAACTTATGATAGTATGGTAGTAAAAAAGGGGGAATTTGATCAGAATGTTTATACAAAGAGGTTATCGGACAAAACTAGGAGATATTCATGCGCCTATCAAGATTGACTTTCATATAGCTGGACCATCAGAATACGATATTAGTTGCTTTGGGGTTGATAAGAATGAACTATTATACGATGATAGTTATATGATTTTTTATAATCAATTAAAATCGCCAGATGGAGCAATTTGTATGAATGGAACTTCATTTAATGTAAATTTAGATAAATTACCTTCTGATGTTGTTAAGCTTGTGTTTACAATCAGTATTGATGGTGATGGAACTATGGGTATGATCCATCAAATTAATGTGAAACTATCACAACTTCATCAGGAAGATTTAGTGTTAAATTTGACAGGTAGTAATTTTAAAGATCAAAAGGCGATTATTGCTATTGAAATATATAATAAAAATGAATGGCGAATGAACGCTGTGGCAAATGGCTTTAATGGTGGACTTTCTCAACTATTAAAAGCATATGGTGGGGTTGAGGAAGAAGATGTTCAAGCTATACCTTCCACTTTAGCATCACCAATTTCAGTTATACCAACGCCCACTTCAAAGGTTTCACTAGAAAAAAAATTAGAAAAAAATGCCCCGCAGCTTGTAAATTTGGCAAAACCTCTAAAAGTAGCTTTGGAAAAAAACAAGGTTCCTGATATTGTTGCCAAAGTTGCACTTATACTTGATATTTCTGGATCAATGACCAAGATATATAAAAATAGAACAGTTCAGTCAATTGTTAATAAAATATTGCCTTTGGCCATACAATTTGATGATAACGAAGAGTTGGATTTTTGGTATTATGGCTCCAGACCTAAAAGGATGGAAGCGGTTACTATGTCCAACTACTATAATGCAGTTCCAGTGAATTATAAACCTTTAATGGAGTCTCTAGGATATGGAAACTATGAACCTGCTGTTATGAGAGAAATTATCGAAGAATACCGTACTAGCTCTATACCTGCCTATATTATATTTATTACTGATGGAGGCGTTGGATCTAAAAGGGAAATTAAGAATTTAATGATAGAAGCATCAAAATATCCTATCTTTTGGCAGTTTGTCGGAATTAGCGGTTTCGGATATGGGATATTAAAACAATTGGATACAATTAAAGATAGATTTGTGGATAATGCTAATTTTTTTGCCCTAGATGATTTTAACAAAGTTACGGATGATGAGTTGTATGATCGCTTATTAAAGGAATTTCCAAGCTGGCTAACTGAGGCAAAGAATAAAGGAATTATTAGATAGAAGATAATTTGAAAATTCAAAATTTTATTTATGGATTAAAAAAGAAAGTACTATTGTTAATTTATTCTTCGTATAGGATAATCTTTAAGAAAATTTGAGATAATCAGTTTTATGAAACAGAATGCCTTGTATTAAAAATATTAGACAAAACTTATGCAGAATTAATTTTAGACTATTACTCAAGAAATAAATTATTTTTAGAAGAGTGGGAGCCTAAAAAGGATGAGGAATTTTATACAAAGTGGTATCAAGAAGAACAATTGGATAAAGAGTTAGTTGATATTGAAAATGGTAATTCGTTTATGGTATGGATTTTCAAAAAATGTGATTATAGAAAGATAATAGGTTTTGTTGGCTTTACCAACATTGTAAGATGTGTTTTTCTGTTCTGCAAAATATACGCTCTTTAAGGGTAGTTGAAAAATTAGGATTTTATAACGAGGGATTGGCATATAAATATTTAAATATAAATGGAAAATGGGAAGACTATATACATATGGTTTTGTTAAACGAAAAGATATAATAAAGGATTTTTTCTAATAGTCTTATATATAAGATACAACTGTTTATTTAGGTATATATAATTTATTGTAATTAATATTATAATTGGTATATAAGAAATTCACATTAGTAACAAATCGTATATAACTATAAATACAGGGGGATAAATTTATGAATAGATTAGAAGAGATTCGCAAGATTGTTGATAGTATTTTGATGGAACAACCTGACTTGGAAGAAAGACGATGTGGTTTTGTTCACTTGTACGGTGTATCTTGTAATTGTAGTTTACTTGCACTTAAACGTGGAATGAATGCCGAATTATGTGCAATTGCAGGAATGTTGCACGACATATCAAGTTATAAAACTGGTTATAGTGCTGACCACTCAAAGTTAAGTTCTGTTGAAGCGAGAAAAATTCTAAATGAGAGTAACTATTTTGAGGGGGATGAAATTGACATTATTTGTAGTTCAATATCTAACCATAGTAACAAACATAATGTAGATGGTGTTTATGACGAAATACTCAAAGACGCAGATGTACTCCAACATTACTTATATAATACAAATTTTCAAATTATAGAACATGAGAAGAATAGATTGAATAATTTATTTAAAGAGTTAGGGATTAACTTGTAGTTTATGAAAAATTAGAGGAGGAAGATAGCCTCCTTAACATATCCTATATTTTAAATATTTTTCTTTAATCTGAATTAGTTAACTCATTAGAAAGCCCAGAATTATGATTTTGCGATTGCTGTTTTGTACTTAAAAGTAATTTAAATAAGGGCTCGAGTATTCAGCAGTTATCTGAAAGAATACGAAATAAAAATATATAGAAACAAATCCAGCTAGTTTTAGCAGAAAACTATTAAGATTATCAAATAGACAAGAAATACCTGTTGATGTTAATGAGCAATTAGTAATTAAATTTTACTCCAAAAGATAATTATATAAAAAAGAAGAATCTATTAAGAAGATTCTTCTTTTTTATATAATTAGTACCATCTAATTACTCCACAAGCCAACCTTTTACCCGAATTACCGGCAGGCTGTGTTCGATAGTCATCGGGACTTTCATGAATTATAATTGTTTTTCCTACAACATCTTCTACATTAAATTTATTAGTATAAAACCACATTCTTGCTACCCCATCATTGGAAAATAAGACAGGGAAGTCTCCTGCATGATTTCCGTGAGGGAGAGTATACATATTGGAGAGTATAAATAATGATAATAGATATGGCGTTACTCATATTATAGCTAAAACTATTAAATGAAGCACTATTTAATATAAATCTATTTGGAATTTTAATATCGGGTGAAACCTGATATTTTTATTTTAAGCATGACATAATTCGACGAGATTCTTATGGAAGTTGGTATATAATGTAGATAATTTAAGAAATTCGACATGTGGTATTAAAAAAGGACAAAAAATAAGCTAATATCTATAATCTAAAATGAAAAATAATTAAGAAATTAATTTTAAAATATGTTTTTGAATTATGAGAAAATATGTGTTTGTATTAATTTGAGATTTAATATAACTAAATATTACCGAATCAAGGTTCGCGAATACTACTAAATATGATATATAAAGCGGATTTGGTGTCGGCAATACAACGTTAAGTGAAATTGAACGTAAAGTTCGCCCCGTCAAGGGGGAGTTTGATTTAACCTGTACTTTGGAAGTTTAGAAAGAGTCATTATCTCCTAAGTTTTATATAGTAAGACTTAATGCTATTTAAAGCAGGCTAATAATGTTAGTTATACAAAGTAACTATTTTGTTAGAAATTAGAAACTAAGAGTCACTGATACTAAATAAATATTTGAACACATAATATGTAATCTTCGACCATTTTCTATTATTACTAAAGCTTAGGAAGTTGGTGTTAATTTTGTTTGATGAGAATAATGAACGTAATAAATATGATATTAATATCTATTATGAAAATTTACTAATTAAGGAAGATTTTGAACATATAAAATTTTTACACAAAAGTGAAGAAAAAATTGTAATTAATGATATAAAGATAAAGAAAAAACTAGCAATAACAAAAAAATCTATAGGTAATATGGAAGAATTAGTTAAAATCAATCCAAACCTTAATGTTATGAATGGATATGGCTATAAAATTGGAGATTATATAGAATTAAATTTATATTCATTTATTTCAGTAAACTTATTTGATTATTACACAATGGATGGTAGTATTACTTTTAATATAGGTAGTGTAAAAATATTAATAGAAGGTTCTTCTGAGATGTACCGGTGGCTGAAAAATTTAGAATATGGATATGAGACATATACAGATGATTATGTAATTACAATGTCATTACATGGTATAACTAAAGAGAATTATGCTGATTACTTCAATATGGCACTATTTATCTTATGGACTATACCTAAAGACTACAATAAGAATACATCTGTGCATGAATTTATCACTGAACAAATAAACGACGTGAATTTTGAAGATGTACGGTTCTGTGAAGTTTTTTATTTTTATAATGAGGCGATGAGAATTATTGATACAGAAATATCAACGTTATATTTTTATAAAATCATAGAATATTTTTTTCTTGTTATTAGAAAAGACGAATTTAAAAATATAATAGAAGATTACATAGTTGATAAAAATATTGATTTAGTTATAAATAAGTTAGTGAAAATATACAAGGAACAGGAATTGTCTCAACTTACATTACTTTTAAAATCACTAGAAGAAGAGATAGGTGGGCTTATAACAAAAGCCGTTTCTTTAAATATAATAACGTCTCATGATATTAGTAAGTTTGCTGAAGCATTATATGGCTTTCGTAATAGCGTTGTGCATGGAAAAAGCGGGGAAAAATTTGAATTGAAGTTACCTAATCCCTTGATTAAAAATAGTAAAGAATTATTTTGGAGGGACTCCATAAAAAGCATTGCAGAAATACTAATTAAAAAGTTCTGTATAAAAATATTATAATAACTTTTATTTAATATTCGACAGGTATTGCTAATATTGGAAATGTGAGGTAATACATTCATAAACAAGTATTGGCTAAGGCTAAGTGATTTAAAACAATCTGAAAAATACCTATGGATAGGTTCTGCCTTGGCATCAGATAACAGTGTGTTTACACAAGGGTGCTTGCAGTACGTATAGAGGGAGAGATCAGCGCACCACATCCCTTCACTAGGTGCAAGTACTGTCTACGAAGAGATGCTCTTAGAGTTCAGTTCAGGATCGTCGCAAACACGAGACTTTATATAAAATGCGCGTGAGTGGCCGCCACATTGTGTGACTGAATACGTGTTCGAGATATATTTAGCTTTAATAATACTAAATAATTATCATATTGGAGGGTGCCATGGGTTCATATGCTACATTGACAGTTGGAAAGTATGATTTGTTACTAAGCAAGAATTGTCTAGCAGACTATTTGTTGATTATATTCAATAAAAACGATAAGGTTATTGAAAAAGACTATTATGATGATGGGGAAGAATACTTCCGGTATATGTACAAAACTAGTGTTAAGAAAGCAAAACAATGTTTAGATATTTTAGGATACACATTAAAAAATTCTAAGACACGTTTTGATGAATATAAATGCCAATTAGAATTCAAATTGGAATTAGATTATGAAGATAATTATGAAGAAGCGTATAAGAAATTTTCTTATGAAACATGGTCAAAGACTGTTATTGATGTCGCAAATGATTTAGTACAAAACGGAATTAATTATGAAAGAATTAGACGAAGTTTGAAAAATACAAGCAAGATTGAAGATATTGACAGATATATCATTTTAAGATCATTAGAATATGATGATGAATCGTATTTTGGAATGCCGTATGAGATGGATCCGTGGTTTACAATTAGAATAATACTTGAGAGCATATCTGATGAAGCAGAAATTATTTTAGATTATACTGGTTTAGTTGATGGAGGGTGGTACGACTCAGACCATGAGATCGAAAGTTTTTATGATACCAAGATTATAATTATGACTGAAGGGAAAAGTGATTCGAAAATTATATCAAAATCATTAGAGATAATGTATCCGCATTTGTATCATTTTTATTATTTTATGGATTTTGATATATCTAAAGCTCAAGGCAGTACTAACTTTTTAACCCATTATATTAAAGCTTTTATTGGCGCAGGAATTAGTAGCCAGATAATAGCTCTATTTGATAATGATGCTGCAGCTCATAATGAAATTTTAAATTTTGAAAAAATGGAAATTCCATCTAATATTAAGATCTTGACATTGCCAGATATTGAAATAGCAAATGATTACCCTACAATTGGTCCGTTTAATAATCAAAATGCAAATATTAATGGTTTGGCTTGTAGTATTGAGCTTTTTTTAGGTAAGAATGTTTTATGTGATGAAGATGGGAAATTAGTACCTGTAATATGGAAAGGATATATAGACAGAATTAATAAATATCAAGGAGAAATAACAAATAAGGATCAAGTCCAACAAAAATTTCTTCATGTTATAGATCAAATAAAAAATAAGTCACTACCAGCGGAAGATCATGATTGGAGTGCAATGGAAAAATTATTACAAATGATTTTTAATGCATTCCAGTAAGTAGAGAAATATTTTGGGCATTTAATATATGAGGGGCCGACGTTCTGTTGGCCTCTGGCCTTGGTGACTAGCGACTTTAATCAGTAATAAGAATAAGCTATGGTGATTTTTTAGCACCATTAGAGCAGAGAAAAGCATTGCTAGTAGGAGCTGCTGTTTCAAGGTTTTGCATAGTAAAAATAAATAAAGCAAGCAGAGAACAAAATTATATTTATCAACCAATAGGTAGTTTCTAAAATAGTCAAGAAATGCCACATCAGGAATTAGTAGAACGTTATAGAAGAGATTAGAGAGTATACACATTGTCAAATATAGATTCATTAGATAGAATTAGAAAAGTTAATTTCAATATAGTAATAGCAAATAATAAATTTGATAACAACTAATTACTACGAACAAGCATAGAGATATGTTTGTTCTTTTTTATTTATAAAAATACAGATTATAAAAAGGAGGAAAAATTAAAGTGGGAAATAAAGTAACTGCAATAGTAAATCAAAAAGGTGGAGTAGGAAAAACTACAACAACCTTAAATTTAGGTTATGCTTTAGCACAGATGGGTAGCAAGGTATTACTTATAGATTTTGACCCACAAGGAAGTTTAACTGTTTCTTTAGGATATAAAGCTGACAATAAGCCAGGTATTCAAACTATCATGTCAGATGCTATAGAAGAGAAAGAAATAGAAAAAGATTGCATTATACAAGTTAATGAAAATCTTCACCTAATACCTGCTAATCTACAACTAGCAGGTATTGAAATGACCTTAGTAAATGTTATGTGTAAAGAGCAAATACTAAAATCAGCTATAGAGTTTATAAAGGAAGATTATGATTATATATTAATAGATTGTTCACCTTCATTGGGAACCCTTACAATTAATGCTCTAGCAGCTTGTGATAGTATAATTATTCCAGTAACCCCTGAGTTTTTATCAGCTAAAGGCTTAGGGGATTTAACAGCTACAATAAAAAAGACTAAGAAGAGGATAAATCCTACCATCAAAATTGAAGGTATTTTAATGACCATGTTAAATGAGAGGACTAATTTATCTAAGGAAATGATAAAAACTGTAAATGAAAGTGCGGATTACATAAAGGATAAATTTAATTTAGATATGAAAATATTTGATAGTAAAATACCAGTCTCTGTTAAGGCTGGAGAGGCAATTTTAAACAGGAAAAGCATAATAGAATATGATCCTAAGAATAAGGTTTCAGAAGCATATCAAAGATTCGCTAAGGAGCTGATTTTAAATGATTGAGAAGAAAAAGATTATAAATATAAATGACTTGTTTTCTGATGAAGATTGCATACTAGGAAGCTCAGATGAAGGAATTAAGGAAATATATTTATATAAACTTATACCTTTTAGAAATCATCCATTTAAGCTATATGAAGGACAACGCTTAGAGGATATGGTAGAAAGTATTAAAGAGTATGGAGTAATAACTCCAATTATAGTTAGACCAATACCGATACAAGAAGATAAGTATGAAATACTTTCAGGGCACAATAGAGCTAATGCTGCAAAAATAGTAGGATTAGAAAAAATACCGGCAGTAATTAAAGAAGGATTAACAGATGAAGAAGCTATGCTTATAGTTACAGAAACTAACTTAATACAAAGATCCTTCGCAGATTTATCTCACTCTGAAAGGGCAAGAGTACTAGTAGAACACTATAATTCAATAAAGCAGCAGGGTAAAAGAACAGATTTAATAGATGAGCTTCAAAACCTTTCTAATGCTGTAAATTTCAATGATAATAATGATGCGTGCCAACTTGGCACGCAAGGTAGGACAGATACAAAGCTAAGTCAAAATTATGATCTTTCTGGAAGAACGATTGCCAGATATTTAAAGATAGACACTTTAATAGGCGAATTGAAAGACAGGATAGACACTAATGAAATTCCATTTATGGCAGGAGTAGAGATAGCTTTCTTAAAAGAAGATGAACAAGAAATTATAGAAGGGATATTGAAAAAGAATAAATCTAAGGTAGATATAAAGAAGGCAGAGATATTAAAATCATTTTCACAAAGTAGGAATTTTAGTTATGACAAAGCTAATGAAGTTTTATCAGGTGGGTATTTTGATAAGCCTAAAAAGATAAAGTCTTTTAAATTAAAACCTAAACTGGTTAGTAGATATTTTAAAGAAAATCAAACACAGAAAGAGATTGAGGAAATTATAGAAAATGCATTAGAAATTTATTTTTCTCAAAATTAAAAATTGATAATGAATAATGTATGGTCTAAAATATGTTGAAGAAGAACTTGAAAAATGCATTTCAGTGCTAAAAATTGCGAATAGTTTTGATAATGATGTGGAATTAGAATAAATTTAAAATTATATAAGGCAATAAGCGTAGATAGTGATATTTTAGCTATCTGCTTTTTTATTGTAAAAATACGAAGGCGATAATTTTTATATTAAATATTAGAATAGAAATTTATTATTAAGAAAATTTTAGAGGTTTAAATAGCTCCCACTTGAGCAGGTAAATGTAGTTTATTTACCCGCTTTTTTTATAAAAATTTTAATTATTGAAGGAGGTGAAAAGTATGAAATCATTGCTTATAAAAGCTAATGTGAAGTTAAATGGAGTTGATATTGAAATCTCTCCAGAGGATGCAATAAATAAATTAATAGAGGTGTTTGGATATGGTGACAGGGGCAAGAGGGGTGAAGAATGCTTTGTAAAAAATGGAGCTATTTACAGAGCTGTGGAAAAAGGATACGGAGAATTAAATTGGGATGATATTCTTGTATCTAAAAATAGTAATAAAGTGAAAGAACTTGAATCTCTATTATTTTTAAAACAAAGGATAGAGTCAAAACATACGTTAGAAAATGAAAATGATGAAGAATTAGAGTTATAAAAATATGAAGAGGAGCTAGAATTTTAGCTTGTCTTTTAATTTTTACAGGAGGTAAGATTATGGCATATGAAAGACGCAGATTTACAGAGGAACAAATACAATTTGCTAATAATGTAAATATACTTGAGTATGCAAAACAATCATTTGATGTTAAAAAAGTAGGTACAAATTCATATAAAATAGAAGGCTATGGAGGTCTACATATAAATCCAGTGACAAATAAATGGAATTGTTTTTGTCAAAATAAAGGTGGAGGACCAATACAGTTTGTAATGTTCACAGAGAATAAGTCTTGGGTAGAAGCAGTAAAACAGCTTATTGGTGTTACTTCTATTAATGCCTTTAATTATCAGAAGACAGTTAAAAGAGAAGAACCTAAAGGAAAATTAATTCTTCCTGAAAAAAATAATACATATAAGCATATGATGGCTTATCTTATACAAACAAGAAAAATAGATAAAGATATAGTTTATAGATTAATTAAGAATAAAAAAATATATGAAGATAAATATAAAAATTGTGTATTTGTAGGTTATGACAACAAAGGAGAAGCTAGATATGCAAGTATACGAGGTACTAATACAAATATAGAAAGATTTAGAGGTGATGTAAAGAACTCTGATAAAGCTTATAATTTTTGTATAGAAGGTAATAAAAATAGTTCCAAAGTATATGTTTTTGAATCACCTATAGATCTTATGAGCTATTTGACTCTTAAAAGAATTAATTCAGGTAATGGTTTTAAGTTTAATGATCATTTAGTGTCTTTGGGAGGACTATCTGATAAAGCATTAGAAAGATACTTAATAGAAAAACCTAATATAAAAGAAATAAATCTATGTCTTGATAATGATAGTGATGGATATGTGGCAGCTAATAGATTAAAGGAAAAATATAAAGATAAATACATAGTTAATATAGAGTATCCTAATGAAAAAGATTATAATGAAGATTTAAAAAAACTATATGAGGTAATGAATATTCAAAAAGAAAATTTAGCACATAATAAAGATAGTGAGGAAGAGGAGTTAGAAATTTAGCTTTTTTACTCAATATCTTTCAAAACCTAATATGCATTATTCAATAAAACACTTTGTATCAGTAACTAGGATTCAAGGTGTTTTCTTATTTTCTTTTTCAATAATCCAAAACTTCTTTTTATAGAAGGCTAGAAAAATAATAGTACTAGAAATGGAGGTGTCACCGATTGACACAAAATAGAGAAAAGGCGAATGAAACTATCATTATATTTATTGACACAGAAACAATTTTGGAAGATGAAATGAAAGAAAATGAAATGAAAGAAAATGAAAAGGAGGACTAAAATTTGAATAAAAAAGTAAAGAAGTACCGTCAAAAATTAGCAGATACATTTGTAAAATCTTTAGAAGAAAAACAGTTGGATTGGAAAAAGGAATGGAAAGGACAATCCATGATTCCAGTCAATGCCACAAACAATAAAAAATACAAAGGTATCAATAAATTTTGGCTAAGCTTTATTTCACTAGAAAAAGGCTATAGTGATCCAAGATGGTGTACATTCAAACAAATTAAAGATAAAGGATGGAAACTAAATAGAGGTTCAAAGGGTGAACAGGTAGAGTATTGGCTACCATATGACTTTAAAAATAAAAAGGCATTAACATGGGAAGAGTTTAATGCTGCTAAAAACAATCCTGAAGTCATGGAAAACATAAGCTTTACAGCAAAATACTATGTAGTTTTTAATGGAAAAGATATTACAGGGATACCGCCATCGCCACCCCTTGAAACCAATGATATTAAGCCTGATGAAATTATTGAACGACTGTCGAAGAACATGGGTGTTGAAATTTTAAATGACGGAAATGATAGGGCCTTTTATAGACATAGGGAAGATAAGATACATTTACCAAAACCCGAATATTTTAAGACAGATTATGCTTATAATTCTACAGCATTACATGAATTGGCCCATTCAACAGGAGCAGTACACCGTTTGAATCGTAATATCAGCAATATGTTCGGTTCAAGTGATTACGCCTATGAAGAACTAATTGCAGAAATCAGCTCCTGTTTTATGAGTGTGAATTTACATGCTGAACAAAGTGATGAACATATTAATAATCACAAGGCATATGTGCAAAGCTGGATTCAAGCAATTAATGAAAAACCTAATACATTAATCAAAGCTATTCGTGAAGCAGAGAAAACTGCAAACTATATGGAATATAAGGCAGAATTAATGAATGAAAAAACTTACTTAAGAACACAAAGTGAAAGTATGGAAGTAAAAGTAACGGAGATAGTTGAACATAATCAAGAAGAAGTAACAATAGAGGATGAAGAAGAACTAGAAATGTAGTTTCTATTTTTTCAATAATCCTGAAAATATTATGAGAATTGGAGTGATAGAAATGTACAATAATGTGTTTTTAAACACGTTTTTTTATTTCTTTTTCAATAACCCAATACTTCTCTTTTAGAGAAGGCAGGATTCCTATTTGTCGGACTTCGCTCGTCAAATAGCTCGCAACAGGTACTGGCCTGTTGCTTTATAAATATTCGGGAAGTATCCCGAACCCTCTAAAGGAAACAAAAAGGAGGTTATAAAAATAATAGAAACAGATTTATTGAAAATAAATTTAGAATGTAGAGAGTGTAGAAGATTTATAAACAATAACGGAAAATGTATTGGAAGACTTAATTGGAAAACTCCATGTACTATATTTAAAAAGGTTTCAAAAGCAGGTGATGGTTATTGAAAATAAAACAATAAAAATAAGTTTTAGAGTATCTGAAAAAGAACACTTAAAAATCCTGAATAAATCTAAAAAAGCAAATATGAGATTAAGCGAGTATTTAAGATACAGCTCTTTAAATAAAAACATAAATATAATAGAGGATTTTAAAGACTTTTCTAAGGAGTTAAAAGGAATAGGAAGAAATCTTAATCAATTAAATATTCTTTGCCATCAAGGTAAAATTACTTGTCCAGACATATCAATGACGCAAAAAAAGGTGGAAGAAATATGGGAATTGTTAAATTTATTAACGGATCAAATAAAAAAGTCCAGGGGCTAGTAAGAGCAATAGATTATATTGTTGATGAAAATAAAACAGAAGTATTTACATTTGAAAATTTAAATGTAAAAGATGAAGATAATATGAATCAAAATAATAAAGATAGAAATTGGCAATATAATCTATTTGCTGCAGTTAAAAAAAATAAGGATATATCTAAAAGCAAAGAAGAGTTTATTAAAAATATGAGCGATTTAGGGTATCAGGTTAAATGGGAGGATAATCGTAAGTATATAACATTTACTACCCCTGATGGGCATGTACGTAGAAACAATAAGCTATATCCTGCCCAAAATTTCACTAAAGAGGCATTAGAGAATATATTTAGTCTTAATAAATCTAACTTTGAAAAAGGAATAAAAATAAACACAGCCAGGATTAAAAAAGAACATATGAGTGAATTAGACAAGGAAATGACATTTGTAGAAAAATTGATATCTGAAGATAAAGGAAATAGAGCAATAAATTATATTACTAAAGATGGTAAAACATCAGCAAAATTAATAACGGGTATAAACTGTAGTCCAGAATCTGCCTTTGATGAAATGATGGTTACTAAAAAGATGTTCAATAAGGAGAAAGGAAGACAATTTATACATTTTATACACTCATTTCATCCTTATGAAGATATAAGTCCAGAATTAGCTCATGAAATATCTCTTAAGCTTATAGAGCAAGAAAGATTTAAAGAGTTTGAAATATTAGTCGCGACTCATACAGACAAGGATCATCTTCATACTCATTTTATATTGAATACTGTTAATTATGAAA
Source organism: Alkaliphilus flagellatus (assembly GCF_018919215.1). Taxonomy (NCBI): domain Bacteria; kingdom Bacillati; phylum Bacillota; class Clostridia; order Peptostreptococcales; family Natronincolaceae; genus Alkaliphilus; species Alkaliphilus flagellatus. Next base: position 120,683 of record NZ_JAHLQK010000004.1, on the reverse strand, counting down.
CTGGGGTGAAGTGGCAACAGAGCATAAAAGAAGCGAAAGAGCTAATATCATATTCAGATAAACTTTGTGAAGAATATGGACTTAAGTATAGTGTTTCTAATAAAAAACGAAGAGCTAACACTAAATCAGAAACTATTGGAGAACGCAAAGCAAGGGAAGAGGGTAGGAGCTGGAAGCACGAACTTCAACTTGCAGCTAGAAATGTACTTAAGTATTCAAGAAGCAAAGAAGAATTTATTAAAAACATGAGTGAGTTAGGATATCAGGTTAAGTGGGATAATGATGATAATAATATTACATTTACTACTTCAAATGGAAGACCATGTAGTAATCTCAGTTTATATCCACCTGAAAACTTTACCAAAGAGGCAATGGAAAAAAGATTTGCTCTTAATAAGCAGTATGAAAAAATAACTAATAACTCTACTTTACAAAAACAATTTGACGAAAGAGAAGAAATAGTATTACAGACTGTAAAGATGCTTGAAAGCAACCCTAGTGAAGGACATAAAGATTATCCGAGGTCTTATTTAGAAGGCCAAGCACTTAAGGAGAAAATTAAAGAGAAAGAAAAAGGCGAAGGCTTGGATTGGGAAAGATAAATATCAATTAATTTAAAGAGCTAAATTATTTAGGTCTTTTTGTTTTTTTTGTAGGAGGTGATTAATATAGAGATCCATGAAAAAATACAGGATTTAAAAGAGAAGCTGAATTCAGCGATTTCAAATTCCGAAAGCCTTACTAGTAATGAGGTAGTAGCATTAAGTCAGGAGCTAGATGGTTTAATAGCTTTAGAAAGTAGAAGAAGGCTAGAAAAGTACAAATCATCAAAAGAAAAATCGTAAAAGAAGGTGATGATATAAATTGTTTTTATATTGATAAATTGGTGAAGACCAATAGATTAACAAAAGGTAAAAGATATGTAGTAAGAAGAAAAGAATCTAGAAGTAATGATATAAAATTCTGTGGCATACTTATTGAAACTTATGAACGTTTTTACGTATTTGAAAATGAAAATGGATTTAGGGAATGTTTTTTAAAAGTAGATATAGAAACTAATTATTATGAAGTAAGAAAAGCGTAGAAAGGAGAAGCTTTTTATATGAATAAACAAAAAAGAACCAGACTCATAATGTCCATATTAATACTTATAATTGGAATTGTTTCTAGCATATTTTTCTCGACATTACTTCATAAGTTGCTATCAGGAGAAACTACTAATTTAAGTATTCCAAAACTAAAAGATTGTGTAGAGAGCTTTATGTCTAGTAGGCAGCATTTAAAGCTCTTTTTATATTTTATAGCACTTAGCTTTTTAGCTAGCATAGGCTTTTATTTTTCTAATGATAAAGCATATCAAAGTAAACTTATTAAAGTAACTCCTATGATATATACACCGGCAGTAGCAGGACAAAATCAGCATGGTTCAGCTAGATGGTTAACAGAAAAAGAAAAGGACCAGGTATTTAAAAGCTATGTATTAATTAAAAATGATAAATTTATTCAATCACTTATGGAAGAAAATAAGAAGTACATTAATACATCAGAAGGAGGTAAGAAGACAAGTGATTAATGATGGTAACTGCTTTTTACAAAAGGGAGGAATTGTAATTGGAAAAACAGATTTAGGTAAAAAAGAAAAAATATATACTATAGAAGATGATGTTCACAGTATTACTATAGGATCTACCCGTTGTGGAAAAACGAGAACTATAGTAATTCCTACTATATGTACTTTAGGGCTTGCTGGAGAAAGTATGATACTAAGTGATCCTAAGGGAGAATTATATAATTACACAGAGCCATTTTTAAGAAAACTAGGATATGATGTTTTTGCTATAGATTTTAAAAATCCTTTAAAAAGTAACGAATATAATTTCCTTCAGCCTGTAATAGATTCGGTAGATAAAAATGATATAGCTGGTGCTATAGATGCTACTTGGGATATTACAGCTGCCTTAGTAGGAGAGGCAAAAGGTGAGAGAATATGGCGTGATGGGGAAGCCTCTATTATAGCTAGTAGCATTATGAGTGTAGTTTATGATAATAAAGATAAGGAAAATAAACGTTTTCAGAATATGACAAACGTTTATTTTTTTATAGCTGAAATGTGTAAGCCTGTAGGTAAAACAATGCCTATAGTAGAGTATGTAAAGGGATTAGAAGATAGTCATCCTGCTAAAGGACTTTTAGCTATATCAGAAGTAGCACCAAGTAAAACTAAAGGTAGCTTCTTTACAGCAGCATTAACTACCTTAAGGCTGTTTACAAACCCACTAATAAATACTATGACATCTAAAAGCACTTACAATCCAAAGGATTTAGGGAATAAGAAGATGGCTATATTTATAATTTTACCTGATGAAAAGACCACATATTACAGCTTAGCAAGTTTATTAGTTTCTCAGCATTACGAGCAGCTTGTACAGTCAGCAGATTCAAGAGGAGGAAGATTAGAAAATAGGATTAATTTTATATTAGACGAATTCGGGAATTTTACTTTGATACCAGACTTTTCAAGCAAACTCACTGTTGGAGGTGGTAGAGGAATACGTTTTAATCTATTCTTACAAGGTTTTTCACAGCTTGAAGAAAAGTATGGAAAGGAAGTAGCTAGAACAATAAAAGGAAATTGTGAGAACTGGATATATCTACAGACTGATGATGATGAAACATTACAAGAAATATCTAAAAGGCTAGGTAACTATACTACAAGCAGTTATTCTCAAAGTGCTTCACATCAAAAATATACAACACCTAGCAGCTCACATAGTATAAATCTTACTGCAAGACCTTTACTTACTTATGATGAAGTAAAGCTTATTTCTAGGCCATATTCATTAATAATGTCAAGAAATCGTCCAGCAATGATGCATGCTCCAGATCTAAGTAAATGGTATTTTAATAAAATGTTAGGTCTAGGAGATGAAGAGCACAATAGGTTATTGAGAGAAAGAAGAGAAAGGGCAAGAAAGGCTAAATCAATAGATAATGATATTGATCTTTGGGGCATTTGGCACATATATGGCGAATATTAAAGGGAGGAATTTAATCTATGAAAAGATTTTATAAAAAAACAATATCAATTCTTACAATAATATTTTATATTTTACTTCAAAATACTTTTGTATTTGCAATTAATCTACAAAACAGTAAAATAGCTAAAGGATTTGAAAATCTAGTTAAAGATGCTACTTCTTTGTTAATGTTATTAGCACCTATAGTAGGTGGATTACTTATAGGGTATTTCTTTCTTAGAAAAAGTGGAGCAGACGAAATGGATCAGAAAACATGGCAGAAAAGAATCAATACTGCCATATATTCTGTTGTAGGAGTTGTAGTATCTTCTGCCTTGATTAATCTAATTATTGGATACTTTGCTTAAAACATATAGACAAAAGAAATGAGAATTTAGTTGTAAATCTGAATTTCTTTTGTCTTTTTAAAAAAGGAAGTGATAATATGACAGTGCTATTTGTAGGGCTGATAGTTTCTTTTATTACAGGATTTTTCGCGTATAATTTTTGGTTGGATAATATGGTTTTCTTAGCTTTATATGCAGAAAAGCATATGGCTGGAATTGGATTTGAAAGCTTTAATTTTCTATTTGATATATTCTTTGGCTATGGAATATCTCTTATAGTATTGAAATTTTTAAAGAAAGGATTTGATATATATATTCTCTGGGTAGATGGAGATGCTGATGCAGACCCTATAATACTCCTTACAAATTTCTTCAGAGCTATGACCATCGCTATAGGATTTCCTGTTATTTATGAAGCAGTAGCGAAAATAATAGAGAATTTATCAACGGAAGTTATTACGGCAATAGGTCTAAACATAGATAATAGTCAGCTAAGTCTAGTAAATGACTTAGCATCTTTAGGAATATTTCCAGCAATACTATATTTAGTTTTCACGGTTATATTTGTGTATCTAAATATTCAATTTATTGTTAGAGGTTTAGAAATATTTGTGCTTAGAGTTGGAATTCCTTTAGCATGTACAGGACTTATGGATGCAGATAAAGGTGCTTTTAAAACATATATTCAAAAACTCGTTCAGGAGTTTTTTACTGTACTAATTCAAGTAGTCTTAGCCAAACTAGGTCTAGCACTAATGCGTAACGGGCATATACAAGATTATAATATCTACTTTGGAATAGCAGCTTTACTTTTAGCAGCTAAAACACCAAGGTTCTTACAAGAATTTTTAATACCTTCTAGTAGCGGTGGAGGTATGAATGGAGTATATTCTGCCGCAAGAATGGTGCAGATGACAAAAATAGCATTTAAACGATAGGAGGTAGAAATGGATATTTTAGATGAGATTTCTCAGCTGTTCATATGGCTTACTAGAGTGGGAGTAATTTTTAGAGTAGCGTTTTGCTTCTTCAAAAAAATAGGAAACGATGAAGAAGCTGCTGTTTATAATAAAAGAATGAAAAATGCAATAACCTTTTACATTCTAGCAGAAAGTATTTTTCAAATAAAAGATATTGCAATGTATTATTTTGGAGGCTGATATAAATATGGGCGAAGAAAAAAGTTTATATATACCCCAGGGGCTTAAAGTTGAAAATGAAATTTTCACAGGCTTTGGTAAGAAGGAAATGATTAGAGCGTTAATTATATGCTTAATAGCAATGATAATTAATGCTTTTATATTTTTAATAACTAAAAATACTTTAATATTTGTTGTAATAATGCTTTCATCAGTTACAGCAAGTGTAATGGCAACTCAAAAGGACAAATCTAACATATCTATTTTTGATCAGATTAAGTTTATGATTAGATTTTCAAAGAATCAAAAGTACTATCCATATAAATATTTACCTGAATGGGGGGAAGAGATTGAAAAGCAAAAATAAAGATAAATACAAGGTCCTTTTAAGTATAGGAAAGATTGATACTAAAGTTGAAGCTGCTATTAACTCAGCCAATATAAATATAATTGATTATGAGGACAATATTAATATTATTTATGATGTTTTGGATATTGTAGGTACAGATTTATTAATACTTAATAGGCTATTAGATGATGATAGTGGGAATATCCTAGTTAGGATAGCATCTAAAGCTAAAGAAAAGGGAATTAAAATTATAATCATTTTAGAAGAGATGGAAAGTTCAAAGGAAAGAAAACTTATTACAAGACTTATAAATGAAAATGTATTTAGTTTTATAAGATTTAGCGAAGTTACTAAAAAGAAGATTGAGAAAAATGTTAAGAAATATCCTTCAGAATTTGACTTTAAAGTATTTTCAAAATCAAGGATAGAGTATAGACAGGTTCAAGTAGTAAAGAGCATGTTTAAAGAGGTAATAGCTGTATATTCACCACTTAGTCAAGGATCTTCTGTAATAGCTTCTCATTTAGCTATGTCTATTGCTAAAACACAAAACTGTAGAGTTTGTTTAGTAGATTTTAATCCACTTAAACCAAGCTTTAAGAAGATATTTAATAGAAGCTTTGATAACACATTAGTAAATGTTTTTAACTCTTTAGAAAGAGATACGCTGACTAATGAAAAGCTAGAGGGTTTTTTAACAACAAGTAAGGAACAGAAAAATTTAGATATATTAGCTGGATTTTATGACATAAATGAATACTATACTTTAGCTAATGATAATGCATTTCCTGTATATATTAATCAGGTAATAGAAAAACTTAAATTTTTATATGATTATGTAATTATTGATACTCACTCCTGGTATGACATATATACAACAAATGAAGCTCTTATTAAAGCAGATAAGGTAATAGTACCTATTTTAGGCAATATATTCGACATTGAAGAAGCTAATAGATATATTGCTTTCTTTGAAAAATACAATGATTTTGATATAAGAAAGTTTTTATTTGTAGTTAATAGATATTCTGGTGAGGATCTAACATTTATAGAAATAGAAGCTAATTTAAAAGGCCCGGTTATAGGATATGTATCTGAATACAAGGTCTATAAAACAGGAAATGCTTTTAGTAATAAAAAAATAATGAATGAGTATATACCTATACTAAAATCTATTGGTTTAAATGCAGAAAAGGAGTCATCCTTTAAAGATATACTTTTTAATAGGAATAGGAGAAAAAGATTAGAGATAATGGAGGAAAATTAATGATTGTAAATAGAATAGAAGAACGCTCTGTTCAGAAACAAAATAAAAATAATGAACAAGTTTTTATATCTATATATGATGTAATTTCTAGGATAGCTGATGAAGTTGTTAAAAACCATAAAGATATCATTGCAGATATTACACTTTCAAAGTCGCCTAAGTCAGTACTTGAAAAGCTTGTTCTAAAGATTATTGCTAACAGAAATTACAAGGTAGCTGAGGTAAATAGGCCAGATTTAGTAAAGGAAGTCATAGATCATATCCTAGGCTATGGTATTATACAAAAATATATTGATTTACCAGATTTTAATAATGCTTATATAAATGGTCCTGATAATGTTTGGGTCAAATGTGGAAATAAGATGGAAAGAGTAGATGTTAGCTTTGGAAGTAATGAAAACCTACTTTCATATATACAAACTACCATACAGGCAAATTTAAAAGGTGAAATTAATGAGAATAAGGCACTAGTTAAGTTTGAGGATAAAGAGAATAAGCTAAGGATCATCTGTGGTATATCTCCTGTAACTACATTAAGTCCAACTATAGTATTTAGAAAGCATAGAGATGATGCATATTCACTTAAGGAGTTAGTAGATATAGGGATGCTTACAGAAGAACAAGCAGAAGATTTAGTTAGATATGCTCAAGCAGGAGCCAATATTATGTTTGTAGGTAAGGGAGGGGCAGGAAAAACTACATTAATGAGAGCAGTACTTGAAGAGTTAAATAAAGAAACTAGAATACTCGTCATGGAAGAGCATCCCGAACTTTTCTTAAAGCATCCTAATGCTATACACACTCTAGTAAAGAGAAATGAACATGGACAGATATATGGTATAAGAGAAATTTCAGACATGGGGCTCTTAATGAGTATAGACGCTTACGTATATGGAGAAATCAGAGAAGGAGAGGCTATGACATTCTTCAATGGAGCCTTTGCAGGAAATCAAACCTTTAATACAGCACATGCTGGCTCGGCAAAAAAGGCTCTAAGAAAGATGATGATAAACATGAAAATGTCAGGAACTAATCTTTCTGATGAAGTGCTACTGGATATACTATATGAAAGTGTAAATATTATTGTATATTTAGATAGTTTTACTGTTGCTGAAATGGCCGAAATTAACTCAGAAGGCAAAGATAAATATAATTACTTATGGAAATTTAATATTAAACATCGAGAGGCTACTTTTATACAAGGTGAACATATAAAAACAGGCTTTGTAGAATCGGAAGATTTAATTATTAAATTAATGCAAAGCAACCTTTTAAAGGAAGGTGATTTAGATGCTTATAATATTGATAATATTACTAGTCTTTATGGGGCTGCTTTTAATAATTAATAATATAGATATAAAAAGAGTTTTAAATATAAAAGCTAGGAAGAGGACTAAGAGAAATATAGTAAAGATTAAAAATAGTTATTTAGATGATAAGTTAGATTATATTGAAAAGCTTATACAAAAATCTAATATAAGAATCTATATACCTTATTCTATATGGTCCCATCTATTTATATGCTCTATGCTATTTTTTCTAGGAACAACATATATGTATCAATATATAAACATTATAGTAGCTCTTATATTTGGCTTTGGTTTAAGTACCATGCCTTTTTTAATACTGAGAATTATAGCTGATGTTTTTGCCTATAAGATTAAAAGAAGCTCTGTAGATTTTCTTATAATATTAAAGAATTTTTTTATAGCAAATAAAAATAAGGATATATTTGAATGTTTCAATAAAGCTTCGGAATATGTATCAGAGCCACTTAAGAGCTACATAGACATAATGATACATGAACATAAATATAAGATAAATCCTGTTCAATGCTTAGAAAATTTAAAAGATAAGATAGAAATATCTGAGCTTAAGCTTTTTATTGAAAATCTTAAAATATGTTATATTCATGGAGGAAATATTATAGGGTTAATAGATGCTTTTATAGAAGAAATATCAGAGCAAAATGATGATGAAGATGAAGAAAGCACAGAAGACTCTATTTTAAATATGGGATTATATTTCCTGATTATTCTAAACTTCACAGTAATATATTTTCTAATTAACTCTAGTTATAGATATTCAATATTAGAGCCCGTTTGGGGACAAATAGTCTTTGCATTGGATATTATAATATCAATATATATAGTCATTCAATCCATGGATAAATTACAGGCCTAGGGGGTGATAAAAATAGATCTAATAAAATTTAATATGATTATTTTTATAACACTAATAACTTTTGGACTGTTATTAGTGTTTTTCTATTTTAAAACAAGATTTAAAGATAGTAAAAATATGAGTAAAAAATATTACAATAGTAGAAAAATTAAGCTTAAAAAGATCAAGTTAAATTCAGAAGGAAAGCTGTATAGATATATAGATAATTATTTAAAAGAATCTGGTTATATACTCTATCCAGAGAGCTATATTTTTCTACATCTACTAGTTTTTTTAATTATTTTTTATGGTGGATTTAAAATAGGATTAGATGAAGCATCTAAAAGTCTTATACCAGCGCTGTTAATTGTTGTAGGAGTTCTAAATGCAGCAATACTTAAAAAAGCTAAAGACAGAAAAAATAAAATCAGATTGGAACTTTGTAATATTCAAGATGTAATGTACTTTCAAAATAAAATAGGTACATCTGAAGATATTATACTTACCTATGCTGCTGAAATAGCTAAAGATCCATTAAAGGAACCTTTGGAGTATTTAGCAGCAGCACCTAAGGTTAAAAAGTCTGTGGAAGCTTCATTGGAGAATTTAAGGAAAGTTTCTGATGTTGTAGAGCTGCAGTCTTTTAGTTTTATTCTGCAGCAAAGACAGGAAACAGGAAATGTTTCAGAAAATCATAAAGCGCAATCTCAAATGATGAAGAGAAATAAAAGGCTTAGAAGAAAAATTAAGAGGCAATACAAACGTACAAAGTTAATAGCAGCATCATTAATGTTGTTTACCTGTTATGTTTTACTTCTAACAGTACCTCTTTTTGCAGAGGTACTGAGAAGTTTAAACCTAATGTTTAGGTAAATTTTTTTATTCAATAAAATTTAACAACACAAATTGGGAGGAATTAATATGCAAAAAATTAGATTAAAAGTAAACGGTATTAACAGAAGAGTGATAGAGGTTCTAAAAAATGAGGAAGGAAATGGTATTGTTGCAGGTATAGTTGTATCAGCTATTGTATTAATTGCTCTAATACTTTTAAATACACCAATTAGGACCTTTATAGCTGATATTTGGGAGCTTTTTGCTAACTTTGTAGAAGGAAAATTATCTACTTTGTTTTCATCTTAGTATATATCTTAATTAATGTAAGGAGGGAAATAAAATGTCTACTGGACAATTAGTTATATTAACCTTCGTTATAATTTTCTTGTTTATGTTTGCAGTAGGGAATATTGAGTATTCCCTACCCTTCTTTCAAAGACTTAAGTTTGACAATGTATGTAATAGATACCTTGCCATTATACAGGCAGAGGGAGGATTAAATACATTAAACCGAAACAGCTTAGTATTAGAATTAGAAGACAGAGGATTTACAAATGTTAATATATCAGCACCTACAAAGGTATCCTGGAACAGTGAAGCAGTACTTAGAGTAGAAGCTGATTATACATTTAAAACTACTACAGGGGATATTGAAAAGAAAGAAAATACTAGGAAAGTTGTGTACGAAAATAAAACTAGAGTAATGACTTTAGAGAGGTAGGTATTAACATGGGGAAATCGTGGATTTATATTGCTTTGGCCACAATAATTATTCTCTTAATGTTTTTACTTACCATATTTTTTATAGAGATTAATTTTGTAATAGCCTTAGGAAATAGAGTAGAGAACTCATTAATAGGGGCTGGATGGGCAGGGTTTGGAGAGTTAGATTTAGAAAGGTTATCCGAAAGAGTGGAAGGAATAGATGATCCCGCAACAAGAGAAATATACCTAGATAAAGTAAAGGCAGAGGAAATTGTAAGAGAATATATTCGTAAAAATTTAAAGCTAGACGATAACTATATTCCTAAAGATGATAGTTATATTACAAATAAATCTAATCCAGTTATTATAGATGAGATTAGAGTATTTAATCCTGATGATCTGCCTATAGCGGCAAGTAATGGCACACTTATTACAAGAACCACAATTCAAATAACCGTTCAAATACCTATGGATGTAAAGGGTGTAGGTTTTGTATATGCAAAGAAAACTGTATTTGTAGATATAGACTCATTTATATAGCTTGTATAGAAGGAGGAAAGAAGGAAAATGAAAATAAAGTTAAATCGAAGATTATTACAAATAGGTGCGGGATGCCTAATATTGGCTATTGTAATAACTATGTATACATTTAATCAGATGAAAAAAGCTTCTCAACCAGAACCAACTGAGAGTATTGCATATTTTGCTGATAATCTAACGAGGGGTATCATAATAAAGGACTCTGATATAAAAATGAAAGAAACACCTATCTCTATGATTCCTATTGATGCAATTAGGAATAAAAAAGAGTTAATAGATAGAGAACTAATTGTAGATGTAAGTAAGAATGAATTTGCACTTATAAATAAAACCACAGTAAGGGGAGAAGTAAGGGAAGATGTTGAAGCTATGTGGGAGATAGGAATTGAAGTAAAAGAGATTTCAGATTTTCTAGGATCACAGATAAAAATAGATGAATATTATGCTCTTTTGTTTGCAGATCCAATTACAAATAAAAAGTACCCTATTAATAAAGTAAAAATTACAGGACTAGTAGATACTACAGGAAATACTATTCATCCAAATAGTGAAGGACTTCCTAAAGTAGTTATAATGGCAGTAGAAACAGAAGAAGAAATGTTAGAAATAGCAAGCTATAAAATGAAAGGATTATTTGAACTTGCTAGGCCACCAAAGGATTGGGAATATAATTCTTTGAATGAAATAATGCTGGGAAATGATAAAGATTATAAAGAAGAATTATAATAGTTTTAAATCTTGAGATTAAGACATTTTAATGATAAACTATGGGCAAGGTAATCGGAAAAGCAGGGTGTGGTTGCCACCTCATTTCACATAGGAAGAAAGGAGGTGGTGTGGTATGGATACATATCAAGCAATATCGTTAATGATTGCGTTTGGAATGTTCGTTATATCACTTATCTCCTATTTAGATAGAGATAAAAAATAATCACCCTGCCTGGCCGCAGTGTGATTATAAGATAGTTTAATTTAGCTGTTTAAGGCAATCACATTTGTGCAAATCCGATTACCTTATTAACATTATACCACAAACACTTTAAAAGTAAACATATACATTGTGTAATTCTACTTATACAATTAAACTTTTTTATCAAACAGCTTTGATGATCTGACCCCAAAAAGTTAGACAAAATTTAATTAAGCAGCTTGGAAATGGTATAATAAACTGGACACTAAGTTAAGAGGCAAAGTATTTTTATTTTAAAGGCAATGAAGGTGATTTATTGGAAGCTGCATGGTCGATATGGGATGTAAAAGATGAGATTAAAGAAGATTTCTTTTTAGACTGACTCTTTATAAGATTCCTTTGATTAAGGGATCTTGTATTCCAAGTTTTAAGGATTAGATGTAATAACTATAAAAACGAATAACTATTTAAAATACCGTATTATTCAGAAGTGAATTGTTCGGTATTTTTTATATGCAATTACAAGAATTTGCTATAAGAATGTATAAGGTATGATATAATTTTTTTGTCAGACAAATTGGCTTAGATAGAAAACGCAAAACAGAGATTATGTATATAATATAAAGAACAAAAGGAATAAATAGGAGTGGTTTGATGAAAAAGATTAGACATAATAAATTTTTAAATTATATTATTCCCATAATAATATCAGTAATTATTATACCTATTATGCTTTTTTCAATGAATGGTATTCCTTTGTTCGGTGTTCCCAAAGTAGAAGATATTGATTATATTGAAATGTCTAATACTAAATTAGGCACTAATACACGAAAATTTACAGAAATCGAAGATATAGAGAATGCAATAAATTTTACTAATTTTCTATCTTACAAGCTCGGAACACCAGAACAAAAGAGCTGTTAATTGAATTAGTATTCCATTTAAAAGATGGCAGTTCTTTTGTTATTAGTTCGAATGAAAAAACTATATATATTAATGGGAAACCATACAGTATTAAAGGTGATAATGGAATAACTTTTATAAAGGTAATAGAAGGATTCTTCTTTGATGACTTACTTTAAAAATAGAAAGTTGAATAAATATCATTTAACTGCATTAGAAAAATAAGCACAATATATACTTATAATTAAGTTTTATTATATTGCTTAAATTCAAAGGTATTAATAAACCGATTCTTAAACAGAGGAGGAAAGGGATATTGAAAACAAGAAAAATAATGGTGAGAATAGGGACCGTATTACTATTATCAATTATAATATGGCGATTTATTTCATATCTAAATGGTAAGTTTTTAGGAGACGAGTATAATCATACAGCTCATTTCTTTATTGCTTTAACTACTACAATTTTATGTTTGATTCTTATTGATACTGTGCGCAGAATTGATAAGATTTCTTGGAAATATCTCGGGCTAGACGACCTTCGGACAAATATCATTTCTTTTTTTATTGGAATCATACTTTGGGCTATTCCTGCGGCTATTGGTCTGATTATCTGTTTAATGACTGGTTGGGTTGAAATAAAAGTAATAACAACAGATTTAAATCAGCTGTTGTTGAGTATCTTGATTTTATTTATAACTGTATTTTTTATAGAAGCATTTCCAGAAGAGCTTGTATTAAGAGGATATATTTACAGTTATTTAAATTCACTGTTTCCACACAAGATAACACTCTTTATACAATCACTTATATTTTCATTGTTTGCTTATTTTATAGGAGCTATATACTCTTTGGATCAACTCCTTTTTATTCCTAGTTATGGTTTAATGTTAGGTTATTTTAGAGCTAAATCAGGCAATGTTTGGACATCAATAGGATTCCATGCAGCGATCATGACTGCAACACAAATATTAAATTTGGCTCATAACCACTTTCATGTTAGCGGAGCTTTTGCTCTTAGGTTTTTTGCTTTTAATTTATTACCATATATGCTAGGAGCTATTGCATTAGAATTAATTTATCCAAAGCACAATTGGAATGAGACAGTTCTAATTTGCGATGATTAATTAAGATACATCATTAATATTAGCTGCAACTGATGAGGATTATGCGACGTAATTATTAAGATTAAAAATACGAACAATGTTCTTTGAAAACTGAATAATACGGTATTAAGAATTTATAGTAATATAGAAAATATGGTATAATTTTCTTGTTAGATAAATCAGATTAGTAGAATAATATTTAATAATCTGGCGATTATAGGTCGCCCCTACAATGCAGAATTTATCAATATGTAGGGGCGGTATTTAACCGCCTGCTTAGGGTACAATATTTATTGCGAAATAAAATAATTTATATTAATTTGGTAGGTGAAAACTATGAGACGAAAAGACAGAGAAATGAGCAAGGAATTTGGTATTGAAGTCATAGATAAGTCAAGATATGGTATCCTTTCCATGATTGATGAAGATAATGAACCTTATGGAATCCCTCTTTCCATTGTGAGAGATGGAAATATTTTATATTTTCATTCAGCAATGGATGGGAAAAAGGTAAAAACATTTGAGAAAAATCCTAGTGTTAGCGTAGCATTTGTAGGAGAAACAAAAATCCCAGAAAACTATACTAAAGAGGAGTTAGATGAAATCATAAAGGATGAATCAAAGACAATATTACTTATTAGTAAAGTTTTTACTACTGAGTTTGAATCTGCTGTTGTGATAGGTAAGGCAAAATTAGTAAATGATGAAAATGAAAAGATTAAGGCTATGAGATTAATATGTGAGAAATATACTCCAATAAAAATGGATTATTTCCCTATGGCAATTAAAGCAGGATTAAGAAGGACCAATGTATATGCAATAGAAATTGAAGAAATTACATCTAAGAGAAAAAAATATGATATACGTGGTGAAGAAATGAAATGGGGAAGGATGGAAAATTTATATTAATAAAAAGAAGGTGTGGTTAAGATATTTAAAGACAAATACAGTTTAACTTTACAATAAATTTATTAGGAAATACCAATCTAAATATATAATAAAGACAAAATATATTCTAATGAATATTATATTGTTATTAATACAATTATTTTTATGGTTTATGTCTATGTAGCAGCATGGCTTTTTGATTTTTTAATGGAAAATATTTATTCTGCACTATTAAAAAGAAAGTTTGCAATTAAAGACGGTCTTGCAACATCTATGGCTATTTAGGTGTTAAGTTTAGGTTCAGAGATTATCCACGATCTATTTTTAAATAGCCCATTCGATATAAATGATATAATAGCAACAGGCTTTGCTTTAATAATTTTCTTGATAATTTTTTATTTAAACAATAAAGATTTAAGTAGTGAAGCATAAAACAATAAATAGTATTATCTTATTAGACGTAATAACTATAAAACTGAATAATACGGTATTGAAAATATAGAATTTGTTATAATAATATAGAAAATATGGTATAATTTTTTTGTTAGATAAACTGTATTAGTAAGATAATATAAAATGGTCATAACTGATATTAACTGAGTTATTGCGCAAAGATGTTTAATAAATAGAATTTTGAAAGGAAGTGGTTTGTATAATAAATAAAAATAGTTATAAATTCAAAGGTGTTAGGGCGAAACACGTAAAATAGTCCTCCAACAAATTTGAGGAGGAAGTATATGAATTTAGAATTGAGTTTATATGAAGTGAACTCGAAAGAAGAAGTTGATTTTTTCTGGAAAAAAAGAGATCACTATATGAAGGAAGATATAATTCCAAACTGCAGCTTAGGCACTCCACTGGATGAAGAGGATGAAAAATGGTTCTTCTCAAAAGAGTACAAAGATCATATAATGAATCTTTTCAGTAGAAATAAGGATCAACTAAAGATCATATTTTTTAGAAAGAATAATGAATATGTTGGATTTTGTGTTTACGTAATTTATCTTTCAGAGGATGGGAAGTGCTTCATAATTGACTACTGTATAGATTCAAATCATAGAAATCAAGACCTTGGCAAGCAGTTTTTTTATCTTTTAAAAGATTACGCAATTGCAAAGGGAGCTAAATATTTCGCACTTAATTTATCTAACGAGAATAATCGAAGATTCTGGGAATCTTTAAGATTTGAAAAAGCGTATATTGATGAATCTGGAAATTATGTTTATTTGAATAGAATAAATATGGACCTTATTCAAAGTGGATAGCTATTAAGAAATTCAATACGTTCAAAATATATAGAATATCCATGATATATTAAATTATAAGAGTGTATGACACTGATAAGTAAATCATTAAAGTTGATGGAAATATTGCAGGCGCGGTGAGTATACTTTTACTATAGATTAAGAATTTTTCTACTATAAAACACGAATATTTTACTTTAATACCGTATTGTTCAGTAATGAATATGCGGTATTTTTTATGTCGCATTACAAGTATATAACTTAATTTAAATAAAATGCGACATAGATATTAAAATTGAAAATACGAATAATGTTTTTTAAAAACTGAATAATACGGTATTATAAAATAGAAATTTGCTATAACAATATAGAAAATGGGGTATAATTTTCTTGCTAAATCAGTCAGATTTGTAATTTATTATACAATTAATTGATAATTCAAGGAGATGTAAAAATGGATAAAATCAACGTTTACGAGAAATTAAATCTTTTTAATGAGTATTGGAGTCCGAAAATATTAGGTGAAGTTAATGAATCATATGTAAAAGTTGCAAAATTTAAAGGCGAATTTTTATGGCACACTCATGAAAATGAAGATGAAATGTTTTATGTTCTAAAAGGTCTATTGATAATTAAGTTTAGGGATAAGGATGTTATTTTAAATGAAGGAGAATTTCTTATAATTTCAAAAGGAATTGAACATATGCCTGTTGCTGAAGAAGAAGTACATGTGATGTTAATTGAACCAAAAGCAACATTGAATACTGGAGAAGTAAAAAATGAAAGAACAGTAGGAAGACTTGAAAAAATTTAATACGAATTTTTCTTTTTAGACGTAATAACTATAAAACTGAATAACACGGTATTAAAAATATCTATCATCAAAATTATGAGAGGACTAATATATGTTTAGTGTAATATGTTATAATTTTCTTGTTAGATCAACCGGATTGGTAAGAAAAGACGAAGTAGAGATTATATTTTATTTAAGGGGGATAATTATGATAGAACTACGAAAGATCACATATGATAATTTTGATGAATGTATTAAATTAGAACCAAATGAAGAACAAAAAAGTTATGTTGCAAGTAATATACGCAGTCTTGCACAGGCCTATGTTTCTTTAACGAATAATGAGTGCATTCCTATGCCTTATGCCATTTATGACAATGATATCATGGTAGGTTTTATAATGTTATCCTATAATAAAGCAGATGAGAATGATGATGAAAATACTTATTGGGTATGGAGATTAATGATTGATAAGCGATATCAAGGCAAAGGTTATGGTAAGGAAACTATGATAAAGGCACTTGAATTGATTAGGACCTTCCCGTATGGAAAAGCTTCAGTAGTTTACCTTTCTTATGAACCAGACAATGTAGTAGCAAAGACACTTTATGCATCTTTAGGTTTTGTGGAAACAGGTAAGATTGAATATGGTGAATTGGTAGCAAAACTGGTTTTGTAGAGCCGATAATTATAAATAATAATGAGGTTATGAGTATAATCTTTACTGAGTACTCGATATTCTTTATAAGGCGTAACAATTATATAATTAAATAATTTATCTATAATACCGTATTATTCAACGTGAATATACGGTATTTTTGTTTTGTAGTTCAAGATTTAGCTGCAACTAATGAAAAAAATGTGACACAACTATTTTGAAGAAGTTGAGAAGTACTTTGATTATTTGGCAGAAAGCATAAAACCATTTGAAGTTTTAGTTAAAGATATCGAGTTAAAGATATTCGGTGACACTGAGGTAGGTTTTCCTGTTTTATGGATGGCTATTGAAGAAAGTAAAGAATTAAGAGAGTTGCATAATGAAATTTATAAATATATTGCTGAAAATTCATGGGATACAGATAATAATGAAAAATACTACTTCCATTCAACAATAGCATTGGACGAACAGCCTGCAAGTGTATATAAAGAAATATTCAAGAGCATTCCTGATAAAGAAATTAATCATAATTGTATTGTAAACGAGATAGCACTATTTTGTACTACAGATAGTGAAAGTAGAAAGGGAACCTATATTACTTACAAAATACTAAATTTAAAAAATAACTAGGAAATAGCACAGAGGAAAAACATATAGAACATGGTTTAGAAATTGAGTATATTCAAATCTCTTATTGTGCTGGTGTGTTTACAGTTACGCAATAGTAAAATAATGTTTATCAAAGATTATTTATATAACCGTTATTTAGCTGTTTGCTTAGGCAGACAGCTTTTTTCAAAAAAAATTAAATTATTGTGTAACGAAATACTGATTTATAGGATATATGTTGTGAAGGGGGTGATATTACATGCTTGACATAGATGACACGTATAAGGAATATGCAGAGATGGTCTTTAAATTCTTGATGAGTCTTTGTAATGATGAGGATACTGCGGAAGAGCTCACGCAGGAGACCTTTTACCGTGCAATAAAATCAGCTAATCGATATGATGGTACATGTAAAGTTTCGACATGGCTTTGCCAAATTGCAAAACATCTGTGGTATCAAGAAATTGATAAAAGAAGACGTAAAGAAACATCTATGCTTGATGAGAATATTACTTCCCACAAATTAAATCCGGAGGAAGAATTATGCCTGATAGAAGAAAAAATGCAATTTATCAAAGCAGTACATATTCTTGATGAAATTGCAAAGGAGGTAGTTCTCTTGCGTATAACAGGTGCATTTTCGTTTCGAGAAATTGGAGAAGTATTCAGCAAAAATGAAAACTGGGCAAGAGTGACTTTTTACCGTGCAAAACAAAAAATTATGAAAGGAAGATTGTAATGAAATGTGAAATTATACAAGATCTGTTACCAAGTTATATTGATGATTTGACTAGCTCTGAAAGCAACCTTGAAATTGAAGAGCATCTTAAAAATTGTCCTCAGTGCAAGGAGATTTTTGAGCAAATGAAAGCAGAGGTCAAAGTAGAAAATATCGAGTATAACAAAGAAAAAATCAAACCATTCAAAAAGCTTAACAGAAAGGTTTTTAGAGCAGTTCTTATAACATTGACTGTGTGTGTATTGGCAGTAGGGTCTTATGTGTATTTCTTTGGAATCGGATGGAAAGTAAACTCCGATGATATGAACATAGAATATTCCTATAAAAACGGCATAATTACATTTGAGTTTGAACTGACAAACGGCAGAGTTCTTAACGCTTGGACTAGTGTGGGCGAATCTGATATCAAGTTTACAGAAAGTTTCAGTAGTTCCTTAGATGACAGAGGAGAGTATCCAAATCAATTTTATTATGGTATACACTATATTAATGATAAGGGCAATATAAGAGAATTCACTGATGATGATTGCGTTATATTACATTTTAAGGACACAACCAAAACTTTATATTTGAAAGAAATTGCCAAAGAGTTGGGTATACAGTAACTACCAATTATCGTTAAGAATAACAATAGAAAAAATAACCACTCTGTTTTCGAAGGGGATTGTAACAATATAGCTTTTTAAGTTTATAATGATAATCATACTTTTGCAATAATACGTAAAATAGATAATGATTTTATTGCTATATAAGTCAAATAAGTGGAATAATACTAATAAAACATTATTTATCTAATTTTTGTACACATTAAAATGTTAAGTTTAGTTGACAAATTTCCAGCTCTACTTGATAGAAAAGGTTTTTAGTGTTTAGTATACTATAGTTACAAGTTAACTTGAAATAGAGGAAAGGCTGGTTATAATTATGTCATTAGGCGAAAAATTATTATATTTGCGTAAACAGACAGGTTTATCGCAGGAAGATGTTGCTGAAAAATTAGGTGTATCTCGACAAACAGTAAGTAAATGGGAAACAGATCAAACTGTCCCTGAACTTATTAAAGCAAAATTATTAAGTCAACTTTACAATGTAAGTTATGATTATCTTATTAGTGGAAGTCATATTGGTGGTGACCTCACTAGTATTGAAATGATAGTTGATGAAATCGACTGGACAAGTGCATGGAGCAAAAAGTATCCGATTTTATCTTCATATCAAGGTATAAAAGGAATAGATACCTATAGTGAGAAGATATCTGAGTTGTATGATGCTTTTAAAAACGAATTTGGATTTAACGATTCTGACACTGTTTTGGTTTTAAAGGATATTCTTTATCAAAAATATAAAATAGCAAAAAAGAAAACCAAGTAAAATGAGCATAATCTATGGTAATTTTACTTCACAATTTTCATATTATTTGTAGTAAAAATAAAGCATTAAATAACCTATAATTTTCTATCATAAAGTATAAAGCACAAATATTTTACTTTAATACCGTATTATTCAGAAATGAATTTACGGTATTTTTTTATGTCACAATTCAAGAAAAGTATCTAGTATGAAGATATTATGAAGTAAATAATGTTCTTTAAAAACTGGGTAATACAATATTATAAAATAAAGATTTGCTATAACAATATATAGAATATGGTATAATTTTCTTATTAGATAAATCGGATTAGATCAATTATGTACAACAATTACAGTTGATATTTTACTGCTTACGAGGAGGGGAACGATGAAATTCTCAAATCCATTGATAGTTGTTTCGAATATGGAAAAGTCAAAGCGATTTTACTATGAAGTGCTTGGTTTAGAAGTTGTTGTTGATTTTGGTGCAAATGTAACTTTAACAGGTGGTATTGCGTTACAAACAAAAGATACTTGGTCAACTTTTATTCACAAACATGATAGTGAAATTGTTTTTGGAGGAAATGTAGCAGAGTTATATTTTGAAGAAGATGATTTTGATGGTTTTATTCAAAAGATGAATGACATTGAAGACATTAACTACGTACATACTATTGTAGAACATTCTTGGGGACAGCGCGTTGTTCGTTTCTATGACCCTGATAAGCATATTATTGAAGTAGGAGAAAATATGATTATGGTTGTCAGACGATTCTTAAACAGTGGTCTATCAATTGAAGAAACTGCTATCAGAATGGATGTACCAGTTGATTATGTGAAATCTTGTTTAGAGTAGATTATGAATACAATCTGTAGTAAGTTAATTGCATAATCTTTTTATTATTTCATTAAGGAAAGTTAAAACTTACCACCTTTAAAAATACATAATAATCAACACTATAGTTCATTAGCTCTTGTTAGATATCTTAAAAATTATAAATAAACTCTTAATTGACATGTTTAAGTATATTATGAGAAAATGGCTTTAATATACTACTTAAATAGTAATTTTAAGGGGGAAAGTGTTATGTCAAAAAAACAAGTTATATCCACTAACGAATCTATGAAACCTACAGGTCCTTATTCTCAAGGTATTGTATATGATTCTTTAGTTTTTGTAGCAGGTCAAACAGGGATTCATCCTTCAACAGGTCAGCTTGTAGAAGGAGGTATAGAAGCCGAAACTAGACAGACTTTGACTAATGTAAAAGCCATTCTAGAATCTGCAGGCAGTTCATTGGATAAAGTACTTAAAGTTAATGTTTATTTAAAAGATATTAATGATTTTGATACAGTTAATAATATTTACAAAGAGTATTTTACAGAAGAATATCCAATTCGTACATGTCTTCAAGTTGTAGCAATGCCTAAAGGAGCTTGTATTGAAATTGAAGCAATTGCTCATAAATAGTTATATATAAACACTAAGAGAGCTACTGCTGAAATTATTTCGGTTGAAGAAAAATATCGTGGAAAAGGATACGGGAAGGCTATATTGAATCATTTAATAGAAACTGTTTTTCAAAATTACAACATTAAATAGATAGAATTGATTGTTAACGGAGATAATAAAATTGCAATTTTATTTTGTTTATGTAAATGAGCAGAATATACAGGGTGTAGGATTCTATAAATATATGGGATTTGATATATTTAAAAAGTCAGAACTTGATGAACAAGGAAATCCATTTCCTATACTTCATATGAAATTAAAGTAAGTATATTGGAGTCATAATTTTATTATTAGATGCAATAATTATAAAACGAATAACTGTTTAAAATACTGTATTATTCAGAAATGAATTTATGGTATTTTTTACGTCGCATTTCAAGTATTAGATGTAACTAGTGAAGGTATTGTGAAGTAAATTATTGAGTGCTTGGAGCCTGCAGAATCTTCGCAAAATAAATCAATTGGCTTTATTTTGCAAGGTGGTTTTCCAGAGTCATCTCAATACAAATATGTTGGAAGATACTTTGGTGCACTTTCGGAGGAACTTAATAGAACGTATTTAGGAACAGTAATAAAAGGGAATTCAGCAAATGTACATATGATGCCAAATTTCATGGTGAGAAAACTCTTTAGATCATTAGAACGCTTAGGTGAAATATATGAGCAAGCTTACCTTTGATAAAGCCATTATTGAAAACTTAAAAAGACCATATAAATTTACAGGATTTACTCTTAAACAGATAAAATTTTTTGCTAGGACAGGTTTAATCAATATAATGTGGAATAAACCTTTAAAACAAAATAGTGTTTTTGATAAAAACCTAGATAGACCATTTATTCAATAATTTATAGTTAGCGGATTATTATAAAGATAATACGAAATCATAAATATAATATTTTTATAAATTAGGGGGATAACAGATGAAATATGGCAAAAAAATTGGCGTAGGTAATACGGCAACTGTATATGAATGGGAAGAAAGTAAGGTACTTAAGCTTTTTCATCAAGATTATCCAAGAGAAGCGGTAGAAAAAGAGTTTCAAAATGCAAATTTAATATGGAATATGGATTTTGGAAAACCAAAAGCGTATGGGATTATTTTTTATGAAGAAAAAATAGGTATAATATATGATAGATTAGAGGGGGAATCCCTGCTGGATTGGGTTATGAAAACAGGTGATATACAGGGATGTGCGGTATATATGGCAAAGCTACATAAGAAAATTATCCAGAATAGTATTAGTAATGTACCAAATTACAAGGAGTTTTTAAAATACAATATAGTAAATGCACAAAATTTAAATGAAAAAGAAAAAGTGCTGTATATGTTAGATAAATTGCCAAATGGGAATACACTTTGTCACGGTGATTTTCATACAGGTAATATATTTATATCTGATGGACAGACAATGGTTATAGACTTCATGAATATATGTCATGGAGATTTTTTGTATGATATAGCAAGAACTACATTTCTAATTGAATATACACCTGTGCCAGTAGGAGCTAAAGATAAAGAAACGCTTTTCCAATTTAAGAAAACACTAGCAGATTTGTATCTTATGCAAATGAATGTAACTAGAGAAATGATACAGGACTATTTATCAGTTATTATTGCATCAAGAGAGGGAGAATGTCCTAACGAAAGATAAACTAAGACGCATTAGTTCTATTAAAGGTAATAACTATAAAACCTAATAATTATTCAAAATACCGTATTATTCAAAACTGAATTTTACGGTATTTTTATGCTGCATTACAAATATATAGCGTAATTTAAGGTAAGAATAATGTTCTTTGAAAACTAGATAATACGGTATTGCAAATTATTTGTTCCATGTTAGATATATGGTATAATTTACATGAAATTAAGACGTAATTATAAGAAACAACGTATAAATATTATCTAAATTAGTGAGGGCTGGAAATGAAGTCAATAGCAAATTATATCTCAATAGCAAGAATAGCATTTGTGCTTATTTTGGTTTTAATAAAACCATTGAGCATAACTTTTTTTATTATATATTTTATTTGTGGAATTAGCGATATTCTTGATGGATTCATAGCAAGAAAAACAAATACTGCGAGTAAATTAGGTGAAAAACTGGATTCTGTTGCAGATTTAATAATGATTTTAGTGCTTATTCCTAAATTATATCCGATTATCAATCCAACTGTTAAAATCCTGATGTGGATAATTATTATTGGAGTAATCAGGGGTATATCGGTAATAGTTGTATTTTTAAAGTATAAAACATTTGGAATGCTTCATACTTATGCAAATAAAATAACAGGTTTTATGCTATTTGTATTTCCAGTTGTGTTCTGTATTTTTCCATCAGAAGTAGTTATACATGGGATGTGTATTATTGCAAGTATTTCAGCGGTTGAAGAATTGGTTATTAATCTATCATCGAATGAGTTTCAGGCAAATAAGAAAAGTATATTCAAAACAGGATGATTTAATCAGTTTTTAATCTTTTTATTAAACGCCATGATTGTTAAAATCTAATATTTTTACGTCGTATTACAATATTATAACGTAATTTAAATATTATGCGACGTAACTATTAAAATCTAAGGACTAATAATGTTCTTTAAAAACCGAATAATACAGTATTGAAAGTATTGACTATCAAAACTATAAGGTAGATTAACATATATTTAGTGCAATATGATATAATTTTCTTTAAAAGATAATTCATGATTGTAAAATTATGTGCGACACAATTGATGTATTATTTATTTGTAAGACAAAAGCATAAATTAAAATCTTAAAATGAAAGGAAGTGTATTTCATTGGATAATAATGTCTTGTGGTATATAGAAAAACAAATTGATAGAACAATAGATAATTTAAGAAAACGTAATATGAAAGGCTTCTTTGTTAAAAATGAGATTGAATTGATCGCACTGTTGGAAGAACTTATTTCTGAAAACTCTGTAGTTGGTGTAGGAGATTCAATGACACTTTTTGAAACAGGTGTAATAGATTTTCTTCGGAAGGGTAATTATATTTTTTTAGATAAATATAAAGATGGAATTACAAGCGAAGAAAAGAAACAAATTTATATTAAAAACTTTTCTGCTGATACTTTTCTTTGTAGTACAAATGCCTTAACTGAAAATGGTGAACTTTATAATATAGACGGCAATGGAAGTAGAGTTGCACCAATGATATATGGTCCTAAACAGGTTATTTTAGTAACTGGAATCAATAAGATTGTTAAGAATATAGAAGAAGCAGAAAAGAGGGTCAGAAATTATTCTGCTCCAATTGACGCAAAAAGATTAGGTAAAAATACTCCGTGTACTACTTTGGGTTATTGTGTTGATTGTAAAAGTCCTAATCGAATTTGTAATGATTTTACAATTATTAGAGGACAGTTTATTAAGGATAGAATAAAGGTAATCATTGTAGGAAAAGAGTTAGGATATTAATATTTTAATTTATATTTAAAAACTGAATAATATGGTATTTTAAAATAGACGGTTTTCTAATTATATAGAAAATATGGTATGATTTTCTTGCTAGGTAGATTAGTAGTGTATTATGAGCATAGTAATGGAGGAATTAAAGTATATATAGACTATTTATATAATCATACCGAACATATTAATACAGTGGCAAATTGGATCTATAGTGAGTTTGTTGTGAAAGCAAACGGTACTTTAAGTTTAGATAAGGTTCTTGAGTATCTTGCAAATACAAAATTAACGTCTTTTCCAATCACACTTATTGCAGTGATAGATGATGAGTGTGCGGGGACAGTTTCTATATTTGAGAATGATTTAAAAACTCAAAGGGATTTAACTCCTTGGTTAGCCTCGTTGTATGTAAATCCGCATTATAGAGGCAAAGGAATAGCAAAGGAGTTAATTAATAAAGCTCAGCAAGTTGTAAAAGAGTTGGGGTTTAAAGAACTATATTTAAGAACAGAGCATACTTCTGAATATTACAGAAGATTAGGTTGGGAGTTTGTTTATAAAACACATGATGAAAAAGGGCAGGAAACCGAGGTTTTTAAGATCTTTATAAATAATTAGGAACAGGAGATTAAATTCGTCTCTTTCTTATTAGACATAATAACTACAAAATCAAATAATTATTTAAAATACCGTATTATTCAAAACTGAATTCTACGGTGTTTTTATGTCGAAATTCAAGTAAAATACGTCAATGAAATGATAAAAATAGAGAAGTAACAATCTGAGCAGTTAATATAGATATTGTAGATTCTTTGAAAAGATGAATAAGATATTACGATAAAGGTTGAAACAAACAAAGTAATTGATATGGTGTAAATAAGTATGTTATTATCAGAACAAGGTAATCGGAAAAAGCAGGGTGTGTTTGCCATCTCTTTTACAAAGGAGGTGGTTGCTATGACAACATATGAGACGTTATCGCTAATGATTGCGTTTGGAATGCTTGTAGTAGCCATCGTTAAAAATAACGATAGAAAAAAATAACCACCCTGTTGCAGCAGGGTGATCAAGCTATAAACTAGTTTTTATGGCAATCACATCTTTGCAAATCTGATTACCTTATTAACATTATACCACAAACACTCTAAAAGTAAACACATACGTTGTGTAAATGATATCTATACAATTAGAATTTTTATTAAACATCTTTAACGCTGTTTTTTATTGTGTAAAAAATTTCAATACTTACATTGAAGAAATAGTGACATAGTTATCAAAATCTAAAGTAAGAATAGTGTTATTTGAAAACTAAATAGTATGGTATTATAAAACAGAACTTTATACAAGAATATAGGAAGCATGGTATAATACTTTTGATAGATAAATCTGCCTAGTAAAATATTGTGTCATAGTTCATTTACAAAGGAGAAGAACATAATGAAAAAAGATATAAATATAAAAAAATTATATTTATTCACATTTCTATCTTTTACTTTAATCTTATTATTTCTTTATTTATTTTCACAGACAGCTCCATATTTTTATACTGGATTCGATTACCATACAACACCAAATAGATTAAGCAAACTTGCAAATTTCACATTTTTACTTTTAATTCTGCTTAACTTTATATGCGTAATATTATCTGTTTTTTATTCAATAAAAACACTATTTAATAAAATCAAGTGACAGTCTAACTTAGTTTGTTCTATACTAACTAATTCACAAAATTATTATTTTTAAACAAAAGGAGATTAGTGTAATGGATATTAAAATTAGAAGAATATCTATAGAAGACTTAGATGCGGTAGCAGAAGTGGAAGCAAGATGCTTTCCAGAGGAAGAGGCTGCTACAAAGGCATCATTCGAACAACGAATTAAGACATTTCCAGAAAGTTTTTTTGTAGCAGAAATTGAAGGAAAAATAATTGGGTTTATCAATGGGTGCATAATCAATGAAACTGCTATCTATGATGAACTATTTAACGATGCTACACTACATGTTCCAGATGGAGATTACCAGACTATTTTTGGACTTGATGTGATACCAGAGTATCGTAATCAAGGAATTGCTGCGCAATTAATGAATCATATGATAGAAGTATCAAGATTAGAGGGGCGCAAAGGCGTTATTCTAACGTGTAAAGAGAAACTTATTCATTATTATACAAAGTTTGGGTACGTAAATAAAGGTATATCTAAGTCAGTACATGGCGGGTCTAAATGGTATGATATGATTTTAGTGTTTTAAATGTATATTTTAGATAACAGAATATCATAATTAAGAATCATGGACAAATTGAATTTATGATTAATGAATTTGGGTTGTACAGAATCGAAGTAAATACCATGCCTAAAAATATACACTCTTTAAGTGTAGTTGAAAAGTTAGGATTTTGTAATGAAAGGCTAGCATATAAATATTTAAAACTAAATTGGAAGACCATATACACATGATTTTACTAAACAATAAAGTTTAGCAATGAATCTTCGCCTTATTCTTATAAGGCGTAACAATTAAATAATTAAATAATTTATTTATAATACCGTACTATTCAACGTGAATATGCGGTATTTTTGTTTTGCAATTCGAGATTTAGCTGCAACTAATGAAGAAAATACGATGTAACTATTAAAGTTTAAAGTCAGATGATGTTTTTTGAAAATTGAATAATATGGTATTAAAGAATTAGGAATCTGATATAACAATGTGAAAAATATGGTATAATTTTCTTGTTAGATGAGTGGAATTAGATGGAAAATTTAAAGTAACCTATAAATTTATTACCTAATAGAGAGGAAAAGTAAATCATGAAGGATATTGAAAAATACATTGCGGATTTAAACTGGGATAATCCTGATTTTATTCAACAAAATGCAATAAGGAAACTATCTGAAATAGAAGAAAGTAAAGTAATATTACTAGCTAAGCAATCTGAGTTATGTAATAAATCTTGTTGGTATAATGCAGCAATAGTTTTGAAAAACATAGGATATCCACGTAATAAATTAGCAATTCCGTATTTAATGAATTGGTTTAAAGATACAAATTGGCCAGGAGTACCGATAATTGTTCAATTACTTAAAGAAATAGATGTTGATGTTTTAATGCCACATATTAAAAATGTTATAGAACAAGCATCAAAAGAGCAAGATGGGTTGTGGGCTTATGGAATGATCTATCTTATAAATGAGTTGAAAATTCCTAAATTTAAGATAGAAGAAGAAAATCTGTATAAGGAATTGATTGAATTAGGTTATGGAGAATAGATTGATTCTTATTTTGATTAGCTATAGCAGAAAAATTTTTATTAAATTTTGAGGTGAATAAGAGTTGGAAAAAACGAAATTAACAAAAGTAATTAAGATCATTACTATTATTACTAGTATAGTAACTGTCTTGTATCTAGGATTTAGTTTTTTGATACCGGTATATTTGTCCTATAGATTAAATATAGAAGCAAGTAAAGTAGATTCTATAGGAATTATAGGTGGTGCAGATGAGCCAACAACTATTTTTCTTACGAGTACATCTTCTTTTGCAAATTCTATTATTATAATCTGTGCATTGTTTTCAATAGCTGGAATTGCATATTTGGTTTTAAATAGGAAAGTTATGAAATAGATTTAGCATGTAGAGAATGTGGTATAACTTTCTTGTTAAATAAATGATATTAGTATTTTACTGTGAACTAACTATAGGGGGGAATAAATATGAAACGAGTTGAAGAAAAGTCTAATTTAATAGTTTTAAGAAATACACGAGAAGATGATTTGGATTTTGTAGTAAATTCTGAACGAGAACCTGTCAATGCTAAATACGTAGGTCAATGGACAAGAGAACAACATAGGAATGCCCTACACGAGGAAGATATTTTGCATTTAATTGTTGAAGATAGAACAACCCAAAAGCCTGCTGGATATGTAATTATAGCAGGTGTAACGAATCCAAATAGAAATATTGAGTTTATGAGAGTTGTAATATCAAGCAAAGGTAAGGGTTTCGGAAGAGAAACTCTAAAATTAGTTAAGAAAATTACTTTTAAAAATTTAAATGCACATAGGCTTTGGCTTGATGTTAGATATAAAAATCAAATAGCACAAAACCTTTATAAATCTGAGGGATTTATTGAAGAGGGTATCTTAAGAGAATGTATTTTGTATGATGGGAACTACGAATCTTTAATTGTGATGTCTATCTTAAAAAATGAGTATACTGACAATCTTGATTCATAACATTAAGATTAGCCGCAACAGTAGTATAATACGAATAAGGAGGGTATTTGTGAAACAAATCAAAGTCGGTTTCTCGCTTGGAATGGTAAGTGCTGTCGTGTACATGGCACACGTTTTCTTAGGTCAGCTTTTATGGCATGAATATAATCCAATCACCACTGATATTAGTTCTCTCACTGCCGATGGTGCGCCCCACTCAAATTTTCTGCGTGTGTTAACTACTATTTATGGAATATGTTTTTTAGTTTTTGTCGTGTCTTTACTGCTCAATTCTATAAAATACTACCACACAATTACTATCGTGGGGTATGGAATCATGTTAGTTATGGCACTTGCAACAACAATAGGATATAGTTTGTTTCCACTTACAGCAGACAAAGCAGAAATGAATTTTCAAAATACCATGCATATCCTTGTGACAGTAGTAGTTGTATTTACGACAATTACTTCTTTGTTTATACTTGCTTTTGGTTATTGGAAAAAAGAAAAACAGAAAAACTTAGGTTTATTCTGTTTGATTTTTGGAATTTTAATATTCGTATTTGGTGCAACAAATCCTATTGGAATAGCTCTAAATCTTAACATTTTAGGTCTTACAGAAAGACTTGTCATATTCATACTACAAGCCTTTGTATTTATTTGGTCATTCTTATATACGTTCAAAATTAAAATAGTGTCGTAGTATTTTCACCTTATTCTCATTATGCGACGTAACTATTAAAATCTGAAGTAGAACTAATGATCTTTGAAAACTGAATAATACGGCATTATAAAATAGAAAATTGCTATAACAATATAGAAAATATGGTATAATTTTATTGTTAGATAAGTCTGATTAGTAGAATATTACGAAATAGGAATTATTGAATTAAAGACTTACATATAGGGGGAATGGATATTTATGTGTACAAGCTTTATTTATAGAGGGCAAGACACAATTATTGGAATGAATTTTGATAATAATGGAATGAAATTTAACATAGATACTAAGAACCCCAAATGGTTTACAGTGCTTGTTGACGGAGGACGGGGAAAATGTCCATCATTTGGAGTAAATAGCAGTGGTAAATTTTTTAATAGTCTTGTTGTCAATTCAAATGGGAAAGGTTTATATAGAAGAGCAAGTAAAAAAGTGACTCATACAACTAAGCTTATTACAGATATTTTAAATGAAGTCATTTATCCAGAGAATTTGGGTGAGTATTTAACAAATATTGAAGTTGTTAATACACCAGACTGGAGTTGCCATAATATGATTTGTGATTCAAACGCAAATGTTTGGGTAATAGAGCCTGGCCGTGGGAATATTAACAACCTAGCAAACTCTTCACCACTTTTTGTTATGACGAATTTTTCTTTATGGGACTATTTATATGAAAATGTTGATTGTAATTGTGAACGATTTAAAATTGTTTCAAGTGAATTGGCAAATGCAAAGCAAGTAAATATCGAAACAGCGTTTGACGTACTTAATTCTGTAAGTCAACGAAATGGAGAATGGGTTACGGAATTTTCAATGGTATATTCTAAAAATTCTCGTACAGTATATTACTGTTTTAATGGTAATTTTAACGAAAGATTTGAATATAAGTTTTGAATGTAAGAAATGAATATAATTAATTCGCAATTTTTATAGAATATGAATCAATTAAATTAATGTTTAATTCGCACTTTCTTTTTTAGACGCAACAGTTTAATAATATATCTTCAATTATTTATTAAAGAAGTGTATAAAACATGAAAAACGAGAGAATATCAGTTAAATATATTGAAAATAAAAATGTAGATGGAGATGATAGTGCAGGGGTTATTATTAGTGTGTTTGAAAGGGATATTCTAATAGGTGTAACTGAAAGGCATGGAGGAGATGTGGAGATAAGTTTAAATATCGAAAAGGCTAAAGAACTTGTAAGTGCAATTAATTCAGCAATAAAACTTGCAAGTGGTAATTAGTTTAGAGACGCATTCTTTATGTTAGATGTAATAATGATGAAAACGAATAATTATTTAAAATACCGTAATATTCGTTTCTGAATAATGCGGTATTTTTTATATCGCATTTCAAGAAAAATACGTCAATGAAATGATAAAAATAGAAAAACAGCAATCTGAGTAGTTAATATAGATATTGTAAATTCTTTGAAAAAATGAGTAAGATGCAAGATAATAAAGATTAGAAATAAATCAGATTATTGATATAGTATAATTGTATATGATATTATTAAAATAAGGTAATCGGATAAAAAGCAGGTGTGGTTGCCACCTTACTTTCAGATGAAAGGAGGTGGAGCGATGGATACATATCAAGCTATATCTTTAATGATGATGTTTGGCATGCTATTGATGTCGCTAATCTCCTTAATTGTTAGCCTGGTAAAGGACAACAACAAAGGAAAAAAATAATCACCCTGCGGGCCATGCAGAGTGATTAAAACAAAATAATCGCTATGTGGCAATCGCATTATGCGAATCCGATTACCTTTTTTATTATTATACCACAAAGACTTTAAAAGTAAACATATACATTGTGTAAATTCTACCTATATAATTAGATTTTTTATTAAACAGCTTTAATGCTGTTTTTTATTTTGCAAAAAATCTTAATTGCTTATATTGAATATTAGGCGACATAGAAAGGATGGGAATATGAAAGCTTATGATTTTAAAATAGAACATAATACAGAATTTGAAGGTTATTCAATATTACAGCAAAGGACACCACGATAAAGAAGAATTTATAAAAGAAGTTCAAATATACGGTGATTTCAAAGGAAAAGTAGAAGATGTTCGGCATGTTTATGCTGAGTTAACACCATCGCCAACAGGTGGGTTATTAATTAATTTTAAGCCAAAATCATGCAAAGGTAGTTTTCCTGTAACTGTAATAGATGCTGAGTAATTCGCACTACAAGTAAATTACCTGGTATGAAGCTATTATGAAGTGAATTATAAATAAAAAAAGTATTCTTTGAAAATTGAATAATGTGGTGTTAGAAAATAAGAACATTTCATACGAATTATAAAATTGATTATTGACAATTTTAATTAATAGGATAGCATATGAGTATAAGTGAATATAATCATAAAAGCATATAAAATTATGAGGAGATATGAAATGGATATAGTACAAGTGCTGAAAGCATTAGGTGACGAAAATAGAATTAGAATATTAAACCTATTAAAAGATGGACAATTATGTGTATGTGAAATTGAACATATATTAGGAATTACACAATCAAACGCTTCAAGACATCTCACTAAGTTAAGTATACGTAGGATTGTGGTATATGAGAAAAAAGCTCAATGGATATATTATAAATTAAATAAAGAAACTTTGGAGCAATTTCCATTTATAAAAGAACTTCTAGAGAATGAACTAAATAAAATAGACATATGTAAGCAAGATATAGAAAACTTAATTGAATATAAAAAGAGTGGAATGACTTGTGAAAATTTGAAAAATTATAAATATAATAGTGAAAACAGTTGTAAATATAAAAATAATTAATGGAGGCAAAAAAGATGAGCGATTTTAAAAAGGTAGATGTTAGAAATGCTGTTCGTAATAGTTATAGTAAAATAGCTATCGGAAATGTAAAAGAGGATGGATGTTGTGGAGGAGGTATTAAGCTTAAGAAATCTTCAATAGAGATATCACGTAAAATTGGATATTCTAATGAAGAAATATCAACTGCTCCAGAGGAAGCTAATATGGGGTTAGGTTGTGGAAATCCCCAATTAATAGCTAATCTTAGAGAAGGTGAAACTGTTATAGACCTTGGAAGTGGAGGAGGATTTGACTGTTTTTTAGCTTCAAAAAAAGTTGGGATTAAGGGATATATTATTGGAGTTGACATGACCTCAGAGATGATTAATAAATCAAGAGCTATATCTAAAAAATATAGATATAGAAATGTAGACTTTAGACTAGGAGAAATTGAAAATCTTCCTATAGCAGATAATACTGCGGATGTAATTATTTCAAACTGTGTTATAAATTTATCTCCAAATAAACAAAGGGTATATAACGAGGCTTATCGTGTATTAAAAAAGGGTGGTAGAGTTGCTATTTCTGATATAGTTCTTATTAGAGAATTAACAGAGGAAATGAAACAAGATGAGAACCTTTATTGTGGATGAGTTACTGGGGCGTCTTCAGTTGAAGAATTAAAATTATATTTAGAAAAGGCTGGTTTTAGTGATATTAGCATTGAAACCCAAGAAGTATCAAAAGAATATGCTGAAAAATGGGCACATAATTTAAAAGTTGGAGAATATATTATGTCTGCATCAATAAAAGCAATAAAATTATAGAACTTATGTTATTATTTTTATTTAGCATAACGACTAAAAACTGAATAATTTATTTGAACACCACATTATTCAAATCTGAATTTTGTGGTGTTTTTATGTCTCAATTCAAGAATTATAGGAGGTTTTTAAATATTACGAATTAGATTGGAGGTAGTAAAATTATGGGAATAGATTAGTAATTTGATATAACAATGTAGAAAATATGGTATAATTTTCTTGTTAGATAGATCAGATTAGTAGAATTATGTGAGTTAGTTATTTATTAAACTACTTGATAAATTAGAATTTGGAGGTTAATTATGAAAAAATGGTATGATGAGGAATACGAATTTGAAATTGAGGTAACTGGGTTTCTTCGCAGTGACCATACAGAGCGGTACTGCCGAAACGGCGAGGAAGTCGGGGATAAGTATACCTGCACCTATGGCTGTCCCATAAATGCGGATGGACAGGGTATCTGTTCCAAGGTCATGATGATTATGTTCCCAATCATGGAGTCGGTCAGAAGTGGCGGAGATTTAGAGAACATTGGCGGCAATGGCAAATATAGCAAGGACATTGTATGCCCAGATGGCTGCGTCATGTTCAGGCTGACGGCAAAGAAACTTGACAATGAGAATTTTTATAAAGGGAAGTTTTTTGATTAGTTTTGATTTTTATTGTGCTCAGTTTGAAGATAAGCCGGAATATATAAATTTCAGTTTGTTGGTTAGATCCTTTAAGAGATAAGGAAAATTAAATTAAAAATAGTATTAAAATACCGTATTATTCAAAATAGAATATACGGTATTTTTTTTACTTCGCAATTCAAGATCATTGAGTGATATGAAATTATTGTGATATGTAGAGGTGATATTGCATTGGATAAAGGTTGTTGTAAAAATTGTGAAGCCTTAGATTACTACGATGGATATTTTTGTGGTTGGGGAAAAGATGTTGGATTGAGTGATGATAAGATTATAATTGATGATATTGAAAAAGATAAGTGCGAAATGTTTACAAAAAGAAAAAACAAGTTTTGGACTTATAAGGGAGCAGGATTTTAATTCACATTACAAGAATTAGCTGCAACTAATGAAGAAAATGAGACGTAACTATTAAAATCTAAAGCTCTAATAATGTTCTTTGAAAACTGAATAATGCGGTATTTACAAAATATGTTATAATTGATTCATGATAGTAAGAAAATGCGTATAAGTACGCTACTATATTATTCTATGAGTGAAAGGAGAAAAGAATGAAAATTAAAAATTTAGCAGTTATTATATGCTTATTGTTGATGTCCACATTAAGTGCTTGTTCTTCAGACTATAGCGAATCCATAGAAATTAATTGGGGGATTTCACTTCCAAAAGGTTATGAAGAATTATTTTCGGTTGACAGCGGAGCCAGTTTTCATGGCGATGGAGACAGATATCATGTCTTTAGTTATAAAGAAGAGCTCAAACAAAGTGAAATTGAAAAATTTAGTTCAGAAAAAAATCCCTATGTGGAAGATGAAGTAGAAAAGATTTTAAATTCACTACAAGTATCTAATGAACAAAAACCTGATTTTTCAAAAGAGTATTATTGGTATAGAA
The DNA here is from genome assembly GCF_018919215.1 of Alkaliphilus flagellatus. Lineage (NCBI taxonomy): Bacteria > Bacillati > Bacillota > Clostridia > Peptostreptococcales > Natronincolaceae > Alkaliphilus > Alkaliphilus flagellatus. The sequence goes on along the minus strand of NZ_JAHLQK010000004.1, from coordinate 86,047 downwards.
AAAATGGAGATAACGATTCACGTAATAAATTGTATTTAATTTATTTTAATGAGGATAACATACTTCATGTTATAGAACAATTTTATTAGGAGAAATGAGCATAGTTTTGGTTAGTATTTAACACGATTAAGTCACATTATTTATAAAATGTACAATAGATAAATTGCGGAAATAAGGAGATTTTTACATTTATGACAACAAAACGAACTGTAATAATATTGTCTTTAATAGTGTTAAGTATATTGTTAGTACTCAAGTTTGTCTTTTTTTCAAATGAAGGAACTCATATTACTATAAGAAATCAAACTAATGAAATTATAGAAAACTTGGTTTTTGTTTCAAATGATAACGAAAGAGAGTTTAGTATTTCTAACATAGAGCCTCAAACTGATATTTCGTTTAAATACGACATAGGAGGATTTAATGAAAATGCAGTTAATTTGAAACATATACTTGAGGCAGGAATGATTAAAAATTATAATATTATAGGTTATGTTTATGAGTTTTATTCTCATATATATATTGATATTATTTCAATTAATAATGCTGGAGAATTGAATATAAGAGTAGAGACACTTAAATAAGAATAGCATATGCTTAAAGCAGTAGGCAATTAATCATAGAGTACTAAACTAAAGTTTATTTCGTACCATCTTTTTTAGACGTAACAGATGGATTATGCGAAATAAAGATTATTTATATTTAACAAAGGAGAATAGCATGAATACGATTGTTGTATATCCACATAAAGGAATAGGAAATATTTTATTTGGAATGACAAGAAAAGAAGTTGAACAAATTCTTCTACCCATTCACTATAAAGAAGAACCGGGGAGAAATGGTATTCTTGTCCGATATGATAATTACCATATTACCTATAAAGATAATATAGTTTTCGAAATATGTATCAACAATCTTAACGGTTATAAAGTTGTGTTCAATAATATTGATTTATTTCATACAAAAGCAGAGGACATTTTTAATTCCTTAAGGAGACTAAGTGATTACGATTGTGATTGTGAAGATGAATATCTTAGTTGTACTTATTATTTTAAAGATTTGGGAATGATACTTTGGCGTGAATCTGCGTTTCATCCGAAGTTATTGCAAGAAGGATGGTTTCAAAAATTGATTTCTGTACAGGAAGAAAATTTAGAGTATGAGCAAAGATTTTGGTTTTTTAATCAGATTTGTTTGAAAAATTCAATGGCCTCAGATGAACCTATGAAAAAAGCAAAGTTTTATGTTGAATCCACTAAAGCAAGTCAAGCCATGAAAACACCTACACAAGAAGAATTAAAAGAAATTGCTCTAAAATATGGGTTATAAGCATTATCTATATTTACACTTAAGGCGCAATATCTTTTTTATACGCAACAGTTAAGATATGACGTACTACTTTAAGACAAATCAGGAGGAATTTGTTATGAAAATTCAAAAAATAAAAAATAGAGGCGTTTTATTTACATATACTACCTCTTGGGGGTGGGATTTAAATATTCATCTAATTATGGGCGAAAGATATAATTATATCATTGATACAGGATTGGGTTCTTTAAGTATTGATCCAATTAAGGAATATATAAAAGATAGTAATAAACCTATTATCGTGATAAATACACATTATCATTGGGATCATGTTTGGGGAAACGGTTCATTTCAAAATTGCATAATTATATCTCACAAATTATGTAGAGAAATGATTGAATCAAAATGGGAAGAGATGATGGATAAGAATAAGCAGTATTGCTATGGTGAAGTAGAAATGTATCTTCCTAACTTGGTTTTTGAAAAAGAGCTTTATTTTCCAGAAGACAAAATAAGGATTATATACACACCTGGGCATACTATTGACTCCATAAGTGTAATAGATGAGCAAGAAAAAGTGATTAATGTAAGTGATAATATTGGTGATAATATTAATGAAATTATTCCGAGTATTTATTGTGAAAAAGATCTATATATTGCCACTCTTTTAAAGTATATGGATATGGATTTCGATACTTGCATATCAGGCCATAATATAATTTTAGGAAAGAAAGTTATCGAGAAAATATTGAGCATACTATAATAATTTCGACCATTTTTATATAGTGAAAAAGAAAGACGTTGGTGTAATCTGCACATAGATAGATAGTAAAAGATCTGAAACATCAAATAACAAAATGTTGCTATATGCAACATGAAACGTTGATACGCAATCTTCTTATTAGATGTAACAACTATAAAAAACGAATAATTATTTAAAATACCGTATTATTCAAAATTGAATTTTACGGTATTTTATGTCGCAATTCAAGATAAATGCTTGAAGTAAAATAGAAATTTGATATAACAATATAGAGAATATGGTATAATTTTCTTGTTAGGTAAATCGGATTAGATGAAAAATGCGATATAGGAGAGTAGTAGTTTGAAAAAGAAGGAGCATTTTTTCAAGAAAAATGAGCATTGGAAGAATGGAAAATTAAAATATGTCTTCATTATTATTTTAGGTTTTTTAATAGGTTACTTTTTAAATGTTTTAGGTTATTCATTTTTATCTTTTTAAATATCACGGGCTAAGTAGAACTACAAGGCATTTCTTTAACATGGATGAGAAATCAATTCTATAATGTCGTGCTATCTTTTTTAGACGCAACAGTAAAATTATGTGACTTAATTATTATATAATACTTACAAAGATAAGAAATAGAGAGGTTATAATTTATGAAATCTATCGTTGACAACATAGAGCATAATATTGAATTCAAGCATATAACTGGACAAGATATGATAGAAGAAGTTAAACAACTTTTTTTAGAATATGCCCAATCACTAAAAATAGACCTTGCTTTTCAAAATTTTGAAGAAGAATTTAAGGCATTACCAGGTAAATATGGACCACCCAATGGAGTCTTAATATTAGCATTAGTTGATGGCAAAGAAGCAGGGTGTGTTGCTCTTCATAAGATTTCTGAAAATATATGCGAAATGAAAAGATTATATGTTCGTGATTATTACAGAGGATTAGGAATTGGCAGAAGGCTTATTAATATAATAATTGAATATGCCTCAAAAATGAATTATCAATATATTAGGCTTGATACTCTTCCAACAATGAAAAATGCTCAATTTTTATATACATCATTAGGATTTTATGATATTGCCCCATATGTATATAACCCGATTGAAGGAACGAGGTATATGGAATTAAAATTAAAAGACTAATTTCTTGTCTTGTTGAATAGAGTTAAGACGTATATTTTATATTATGTGAAGTAATAATTATTTTACGACCATAAGGAGATAAATTAGTGAGGAAAAAATGGTTTTGTTATATAAAAATAGATGAAGTAAATAATTATGTTCTGACTTCCGGAATGGAATTTAAAGACTTTATGAATGGTATTCAAATTAAACCAAATAATATTTTAATTCTTGAAGGTTATCCTTATAACAGCGTTTATAGTAATAAATTATTTATGGAATACATAACAAAAGAACATATGGAAAGCTTTGTAGAAGAAGATGTATATAGCTACGGAGATTTTTGCTGGATAGACTTTGAAAAAGAAGATAATCTTAAAAATGTTACTGATCAAGAACTTGCAGAGTTGTTGTTTGTGAGTCATAAACATATACCATTGTCAAAAATTGATTTTGATAGTTTAAACAATAAATATATTTATCTATCTCACGATGATGATTATTGGGTTAAAATTTATATGTTAGATATAAAGGAGTATAAAAAAGTTATTGAACATAAGGTTCTTGTGGAGCTTAAGGGCAGAAAAAAACAAATAGCTCCTATTCCAGATGATATTATAAATATTATGTACGATTATTTTAAAAATGGTGCAGTTTTTGATTTTGAACAATCTTATTATAATGGAGTTAGAATATATCCAGTTGGAGAAATGGAAGGTGTTGAGAGTATTCATACTAAACTAGATAAACAGAGAAACATACGTAACTGTGGACTGATCTTGGATTATAATCCAAGATCTAAGAAGTGGACAATTTTTTAAATAAATAAAATTAGATAAATCTTAGCTAAGTTAAGACGTATCATTAAGATTAACCGTCATGATTATAAAACTAAATATTCAAACAAAATACCGTATTATTCAGAAATGAATTTGCGGTATTTTTTATGTCGCATTACAAGAATTAGCTGCAAATAATGAAGAAAATATGACGTAACTACTAATATTTAAATTAAGAATAATGTTCTTTGGAAACTGAATAATACGGTATTAAAAACAGAAATTTGCTATAATAATATAGAAAATGTGGTATAATTTTCTTGTTAGATAAATTGGATTAGTATTATTTTGTGAAGTTTATTCATATTAAGCATAAATAAAGGAGGCAAAAATGTGAAGCTAAAGGTTTTAGTAGATAATAATACATACATTGACCAATACTACTGTGGCGAACCTGCTGCTTCGTATTATATTGAAGATGAGGATATTAGCTTACTATTGGATGTAGGATATTCTGATTTATTTCTAAGAAACTCAACTGCATTAGGTGTAGATTTAGAAAATATAAGCACTATTGTTATTTCGCATGGTCACAATGACCACACAAGAGGATTAAAATACTACTTTGAACAAAATAATAAAAATAATATTTCTATTATTGCCCATCCAGATGCATTTAAAGAAAAATTAATAGACAATTTAAATATAAAAGTGAAAATGGCATTTATATTATTACAGGATGTTCTCATAGTGGGATATGCAATATAATAGAATATGCAAAAGAAGTATGTAAAGATAATCGAGTATTAGGAGTTATAGGAGGATTTCATTTATTTGAAGTAACTGAACAGGTTAATAAAATTATCAATTATCTAAAACAGAACAATTTAAAGGAATTATATCTTTGCCATTGTACTTCATTTGCTGTTAGAGCAGAAATACATAAAACTTTGCCTGTAAAAGAAGTTGGAGCAGGCTTAGAAATAAACTGGTAAAAGTATAGAAAATGAATCTATGTTGTTATAATAATACATAGTATTTATATTTAACGGAGGAGTGAACGGTATGAATCAGATAAAGAATATGCTTTTAGGTATGGCTATCATTTTAGTTCCAATTTTAATACACTTACATTTAGAAGCAAGATTAATAACTGATTTTATTGCCATAATAGGAATTATTCTTGTATTACACGGATATTTTTCAGAAGATAACAATGATCAAGCAAAATAAGAATAATATGTATTTTTAGTTAAGGCACATAAGTAATTTAAGATGAATAACAATATGACTATTAACTATTGAAAAGTAAACAGTAAATTGATGTATAATAGCATAAATTAGATATTTATGGGGGATAATAATGATTATTTTCAAAGACATTACTTGTGATAATTGGAAAGAGTGTATAAGATTAAAACTTAATGATGATGAAAAAGACTTTATATGCCCAAATGTATATTCCATAGCAGAAGCACAATTTTACCCAAAAGCAATATCAAAAGCCATTTATGATGGTGAACAAATGGTAGGGTACACTCTGTTTGGAGAAGATGAAAATGATTCTAATTTATTTTATATTGATAGGTTAATGATATCTAAAGACTTTAGAAATAAAGGTTACGCAAATGAAGCCATTCAGTTAATTATAAAAGAAGCCATTAAAAATGGATTTAATTTTATAGGAATAAGCACAGAACCTGAAAATATTAAGATACAGAATTTACTCAAAAAACTTGATTTTTACACAAAAAATGAACTTGATGATAGTGGAGAAATTATTTATTATTATCAAATAAAATAGGCATTTAGTGTATGGCTACTACTTGCTAATCAAGTTCGGATTGTTCTTATTAAACGTAATAGCCATAAAACCGAATAGCTTATTAATATACCGTATTATTCAGAAATGGATTTTACGGTATTTTTATGTCACATAACAAGAATTAGCTACAACTAATGAAGAAAATGCGAAATAACCATTAAAATTTGAAATAGGAATTATGTTCTTTGAAAACTGAATAATACGGTATTATAAAATAGAAATTTTCTATAACAATATAGTAAATATGGTATAATTTTCTTGTTAGGTAATCAGGATCAGATATGTTATGTGCATCATGTTTTTATGATTATTAAGAACAGAAAAATGGAGGAGATATATCATGAAATGTCCATATTGTAATCAAAATATGGAAAAAGGTTTTATAAATGGAGACAGATATTCTTTAAAATGGATAGAAGAATCAAGAAATAAAGGAACAATAGTAAGTGTGTTTCAAAAGGGTATAAAGTTAACAGATGCTTGGAGTTCAAATCAATTAGAAACATATTATTGCAAGGGTTGTAAAAAGATGATTATTGATGTTAGTGATAAACTTAAGTGAATACCACAATTTTTGGATATTAAATAAGCCACATTATGTATAGATTATAGAGGAAATTTAGTTCGCATCATCTTTTTTAGACGTAACAGTAGAAAATTACGAACTAATGTTGGAATACAAAGGAGTTTATATGAAAAATAAAAATTGGAAGGATATATCTTATTTAAATTATGGAAATGTTAAACAAAAGAAGGTTTATGAAATACTTATAAATACAAAGGTTTTAGATATATTAAATGATTACATACCCGTATTGGTAGGAACAATACCTATAGAGATTGACATAGAAAACAGTGATATAGATATAGTTTGTAAAGTTGACAATTTCGATGTGTTTGAAGAAGTATTAGTAAGTAATTTTAGAAAATATAAAGACTTTAAAATTACACATAAGGAAGATAAGGTGTTAGTATGCAATTTTATAGTAAATGATGTTCAGATAGAAATTTACGGCTCTAATGAAGATACAGATAAATCAAATGGATATAGGCACATGATTGTAGAAGATAGACTAATAAATTTGTATGGAGAGGCTTTTAAAAAAGAGATAATTAGTTTAAAGATTAAGGGTTTGAAAACAGAGCCAGCATTTGCAAAAGTATTAAACTTACAAGGCAACCCTTACGAACAATTATTACTGCTTGAAATGTATAGTGATGAAGAATTATATAAAATGTATACTAAATAGCAACTTAATATGTTTCGCAATCTTTATATATCGTAAACGAATTATATAAATATTTATGTCACATCATCTTTTTTAGACGTAACAGTAAGGAATTGCGGACCATGGAGTATTTATATAATGGGAGGTAAGATATGGGATTTAATAAAACTGAATTTAAGTTTTTTCATAAATATTGTATAAGTAAATTTGGTGAAGACACAGGAAACAAGATATATGAAACTGCTGAAAATATATTAGCTGAAATGGTAAATGAAGCTGATTATAAAAACAGTAAAGCTATAAAATGGCACATGGATAAAAACATGCTACCTACCATAGCAATATATTTGGCATTTAAGCAATTTGGAATTACTTGTGAAAGAGCTTATGATTATACATCGGAAATATTGCAAATTGCATGTAAAAGAACACAAAAGAAAAATCGTTTTCTTGGTAAAATGCCATTTGGATATAGTTTATTTAAGCTGTTTTGCAAAGCAATATCCCAAAGAAGGATGGCACACTGAATGGATAAAATATAATAATGAGGAAATACATTTTGATTTTACGAGTTGTATGTATGTGGAAACTACTAAAAGATATAATTGTCTTGAACTATGCCCTTTGTTTTGTGCTAATGATGATATAACTTTAGCTGGATATAGTCCTAATATTATATTTGAACGCAGTGAAACTATTGGTAGAGGACAATCCAAATGTGATTTTCATTTTATAAACGGAAATTACAGAAAATGAGCACAACATGAACCTAAGTTACTTCGCTATCTAAAAATTTAACGTCATAACTAAAAAAATGAATAGCTTACTAAAATACCGTATTATTCTAGTTTGAATTTTACGATGTTTATGTGTCGTAATACAAGAATATAGCGTAATTTTAAAAAAATGCGATGCGACTATTAAAAATTGAAGTAAAACAATGTTCTTTGAAAACTGAATAATACAGTATTGAAAAATTAAGAATTTACTATAATAATATAGAAAATATGGTATAATTTTCTTGATAGATAAATCGGATTAGATGAATAATACGAATTACTGATACTACCAAATAAATTTATCTAAAGGAGTGATATGTTGTGAGAAGTAATTACATTATCTTGGGTATTATCTTAATTATTTGCACTAGTTTCTTTTTTGTAGGGTGTAGTAATGAAGAAAATAAGGAATTAAGCTATGAAATAATTTCCTTTGAAAATGCCCCAAAAGAAGTTCAAGATAGGATGATGCTATCAGAGAATCATAATAAACATCTTAATGAAGACTATGATTCAGGTGGGGGTTTTGATTTAGGTAAGGAAAGATATGTATTTTTTATAACAAATGAAGGTAGCACACCTAAAATTCTAGAAATTGCCCCAGATAAAACTTATGGCAGAGGAATAATGATTAAATATACTATTGGAAACAAAGAAAATGCAAAATTCCCTGATACTTCAGCTATAATAAGGCTAAATGAATATTATGGCGAAATTACAAGAACCTATATAAGTCATCCATAAATTAACTCCTTCAAAATATTTAGACATTATTTATATCGCATTATCTTTTTAAGGCGTAATAACAATTAAACACTAATATTTTATTTAATACCGTATTATTCAGGAAATGAGTATGCGGTATTTTTTATGCCGCAATACAAGATTTATAGGAGGTTTTTAAATGACTAAAAAGACGATTGAAAATTGTTCATTAGTTAAAAAAGCTATAGATGTAGGAAATGGTAGTCCAGAAATTCAAGACGGAAAATGTATGGGCTATTCTAGCAACGATGATGAACCTTGCGAGAACTGTAAAAATTGTAGTTTAAATACTATGCATGAAAATTATGCGACATAACTGTTAAAATTGAAAATACGAATAATGTTCTTTGAAAACTGAATAATACGGTATTAATAATCAATATTTAATTTAATATTTATTGGATTAAAGTGGAATAATAATATAGTTGTTGCATTAAAAATTTTATTCATTTACTATGGATGTATGAGGTGGTACCAACTCTCAAAATAAATATAGGAGAGTGACCTTATGTATCATTCAAGATGGAAAGGTTGTCACTATGAAGCAGGACTACGTTACGGCAATATGTTTTATAAAAATGGAGTAAATCCAATTAGTAGTATTTCAATAAGCAATGAAAGAAAAGAGTTTACGGTAAAATGTATTCCAATTTATGAGAAATTTTATCCAGAAATAGTTGAAGAAATAAAAGGAATGGCTGATGGGCTAAAAATAAACTATATAGATGTCGCAAGTTTTCTTTTTACTATGTATTGTTTTACATTCGATAATAAATGTTCATGTCTAGCTATTTCAAATGAAGAAAAAATATTTTTTGCTCGAAATAGTGACTTTATTGTGAGTATAGAAAAATTATGTGATAGTGCTTATTATAAACTTAATAATGCATATTCATTTATTGGAAATACAACTGCGTGGACAGAAATGGAAGATGGTATCAATGAGCATGGACTAGCGGTTGGTTTAACTTTTATTTATCCTATAAAAATAGAACCTGGTCTTAATGCAGGGATGCTTGTTAGATATATTTTAGAAAAATGTAAAACAACGGATGAAGCAATATTGGCATTAAAAAAACTTCCGATTGCTTCACCTCAAACAATTACGCTAGCAGATAAGTTGGGTAATATTGCAGTTGTAGAATGTAATTGTGACAAAGTTATTGTCTTAGCTCCTCAACAAGGAAAAGATTGTGTGTTTACAACGAATCATTTTGTATCTGAAGAAATGCAAGAATATCAATTTAATGGTGTTGATGATATATATTCTCATGAACGATATGAAACACTAGTAAATGCTTTTTCCAATACCCAAGAACGTTCGATAGATTTTATAAAAAATATTTTATCTGGAAATATGGGATTTATGTGTCAATATGATAGAAAAAAAGGAATTGATACAGTTTGGTCATCAATATATGATTTAACGGATGGTACAATTTTTAGAGTTGAAGGAAATCCTTCAAGAAAATCATTCAAGCAGGATAAAAGGCTTGTGCTTAAAAAATAAGAGTTATATCTGATAAATTAAATTTATTTAAATACCGCATTATTCAGAAATGAATTTTACGGTATTTTTTATGTCGCAATACAAGATAAATACGTCAATGAAATGATAAAAATAGAAAAATAGCAATCTGAGTAGTTAATATAGATATTGTAGATTCTTTGAAAAAATGAATAAGGTGCAAGATAATAAAGGCTACACCTTACTTTCAGAACGATGTTTGTCAAGGGGTTAAATGATATTTTTATCTTGTTCTTTGGGAGAGGTCGGGGGAGCGGAGCGCGTAGCCCCGCAAAGCCTACAATCAGCCCCTTGACCGTCTGGATTGTCGAAACGGACGGGGGAAGTTTTCGTTGTTTTGGATAAATGGATGTAGTATAATTTAACTCTAGGGTATAATGCGAACGTAGAAAATTTATATTTTTGCGGAGCGCAACTTTGAATTGGCAGAAAGCAAACATTAGGTGATAAAAGTCAAAGCGTCCATCCGTTAAAATTTAATGTATACTTCAAAACGTGAGGTGAAGAAATCGTGACAGACAAAAAAATCATAGTACAATTTACGATGCTGACATTTTGCATAGCCTATCTTGTGTCAGGTGCTTTGATTGTTCTTGGGCAATTTGGATATTCGGTTCACAATTGGGTTCACTCGTTACAGCAATTCGGGATGAATATTCCTTTTGCAATCTATATTTTGTCGCCCGCTATTGCTTCATATATGGTTCTGAAGAAAAATAACAAAATAGCAGATTTTAAGGAATGGTTGAAAACTGTTTTTTACGCCAAAAATAACATATCCCTCTATTTGTTCGTTGTTGCAGGGCTTGCACTGTATTTTTTGATACATATTGCAGTTTCAGGCCGCACGGAAATGGTGCTTCCATTTTATACGTTCTTCCTTTCCCTGCCTGGTGGTCTTATTATCGGTGGCTTGGAGGAAGCTGGCTGGATGTACATATTGCAGCCTGAGCTTGACAAAAAATATGGCTTTGTTTTATCTTCTGTTTTTGTTGGAATCATTTGGACTTTATGGCATATTCCTCTCTTCTTCATTCCGGGGACGAATCACGGAGAGGGACTCATTAACTTTTGGATGTTTGCAGTTCAACTCATGGCGTTTCGGTTTTTCAACGGGGCAATCTACAAAATATCAGGCAAAGGCCGTGTGTTTATGTGCGTATTATTCCACACCATGTTCAATGCGGCATCCCCCATCTTTGGCACCATGACTATGACTTGGGCGGGAACAATTGCCGCAAATGCTGTGATTGTTCTTGTTTCAATTGTAACCGTTGTGATATACGACAAAAAGAGCAGGCGAATAGTATAAGCATTTTCTTCATTACGCCTTAGCAACAACAGCCCCAAAAGCGAAAAGGCAAGGCGGTGGCATAGATAAAAACCTATCCCGCCGCCCTGCCTTTTACAACTCCATATCCTTTATGTCGTTGGCGGTGAGGAAATTCAACATATTGGCCGCCATGCTGTTTTAGTAGTGGCAATATCATTACCACCTTTTACAGCTTACATTCCAGATGAAAGGAGGTGGCGATGGATACATATCAAGCTATATCTTTAATGATGATGTTTGGCATGCTATTGATGTCGCTAATCTCCTTAATTGTTAGCCTGGTAAAGGACAACAACAAAGGAAAAAAATAACCACCCTGCATGCCCATGCAGAGTGATTAAAATAAATTAATCCCTGGGTGGTAATCGCATTATGTAAATCCGATTACCTTTGTTATTAGTATACCGCAAAGACTTTAAAAGTAAACACATACATTGTGTAAATGATATCTATACAATTAGATTTTTTATTAAACAGCTTTAATGCTGTTTTTTGTTTTGCAAAAAATTTTAATTGCTTACATTGGAGAAAATACGACATAACGATTTAAATTTAAAGTAAGAATAACGATCTTTGAAAACTGAATAATACGGTATTAAAAAAAGAAATTTGATATACGAATATAGAGAATATGGTATAATTTTCTTGTTGGATAAGTCAGATTAGATTAATATGTAATAAATTAATAATGTTCGAGGTGGTAGAGAAGCAATGAACAACATAGGATTTTTAGAAATAATTACTTTAATAGCTTTAGTTGTTTATATATATTTTTTCCTAAAAGAGTTTAATAGAGGAAAATATCTAGGAAGATTAATTTTACAAGTACCAAGAGACTTTAATATCAGAGCTTCTATATTCTTTTGGTCTCTGCTAGGCTGTTTTTGGATCTTTCTTTTAATATCAAAATTGGTCAATTTAAGTATGTATGCCGATATGAATCCTATAAGAAGCTTAATGATACCTGCAGTATCGATACTTATGTGTCTTTATAATATATTAGAACGTATTAATGATAAGGAGATAAGAGAAAAAGGAATAAAAATTATAGAAGGCGGTATAGTTTATTGGAAAGATATAGCAGATTACAGGTGGATTAAAGATGAGAAATTAGAAATTGTACTTCAACTAAATCTTCGATCTGGTTTAACGAAAGAAGTAACTAAGATATGGACTATAAATCCAGAAGACAAAGAAAAGGTTGATATGATATTTCATCGTTACTTAAATATAGAAAAATAAGGTTAATTAGTTCGTTTTTTTCATATGTTGCACATCATCTTTTTTAGATGCAGAAGTCTTATATGACAAAGAAAAAATTATTGTATAGTGAGGTGTTTTGAATATGTTAAGGAATATGACTGCAATTTATATTATGTTTAAAAATAAAATGCTACTGCTTTATAGAGTTGGCTCAAGGGTGGTTCAACCTTCTTGGTGCGGTATAGGTGGTCATTTTGAAAAGGATGAACTAAATGATCCAAAGGCATGTGTTTTAAGGGAACTATTTGAGGAAACAGGTATTACAGAAAACGATATTGGAACTTTAAAGTTAAAATATATTGCGCTTCGTATGAAAAATAATGAGATTAGGCAAAACTATTACTATTTTACTGAATTACATAATACTGGAATAGATATTAACAAATGTGATGAAGGCACATTGGAGTGGGTTGACATTAATGAAGTTTTAGACAGAGAAATGCCTTTTACTGCTAAAGAATGTTTGAGGCATTATTTGTCCATAGGTAAAGATGATAATAAATTGTACGCAGGAGTTACAACTGAAAATGGTGTTAATTTTATTGAATTAAAGGAATTTTGATGTTCGTCATCTCTTTTTTAGACGTAACAGATGTAAATTATGAAGGACTTAAATTAATTTTTAATACTATTTTGAAAGGATATGTTTTGTATGGGACCATTATTAATATTTTTACCGCATCAATTTTAGTTGTAGTATTATACCTACTTAGATAAGGTATTTAACTACAAACAGAAATTAGTCAATAATTTTGGGATTATTAAATATAAGGTAACTCTACTTATTATAACACTTATTGTATTTTCTATTATTACATACAAATATGATACTTCCATATTTAGAAGTCCTATAGGGTTATCTGTATTCTGGTCCTATTTCTATTTAATAAATGTTCCCAATAAACCTCTATAATTATAACTTTTATCTATGTATGGGACATTATCTTTTTGGACGTAATAGAAGTATTTTGCGAACTATATAAAGCGGAGGATAATCTATGAAAGATTTATTTTTAGTTAAGCCGAATGAAAAATATCAAAAGAGTTTTGAAAATTATGCTCTAGCATATAGAAAAATAAATGATGAACACTATTTTAATAAGTATATAAAAGCATTAGAAAATTTTCAAGATTATCTAAATGGTTTGCACAATTATTCTAAGGGAAAGGACTTGGATAAAGGAGAGATTGCAACTTCGACATTCTGGTTAATTAATAAAAAAGAAGTTGTTGGAGTAGTGAGAATTAGGCATCAAGAGGTAGAATGTGTTGGTCATATAGGTTATGATATATCACCAGATTGTAGAAATAGAGGTTATGGTTTACAGATTTTAAAACTAGCGTTAGAAAAGGCTAAAGAGATAGGATTAGAAGAAGTGATTTTAACTTGTAATGTAGATAATACAGCCTCAAAGAAAATTATAGAAAAGAATAATGGAAAATTATTAGGAACTATCTTTGATGAAGAGGAAAATGAATATCTGTACAAATTTAGTATTACATTAACAACTAACTAATCTTCTTTCGCTTTATTCTTATTAGATGTAATAACTATAAAAACGAATAAATATTTAAAATACCGTATTATTCAGAAATGAATTGTGCGGTATTTTTTATGTCGCAATACAAGAAAAATACCTGGTATGAAAATATTGTGCATAAAGAAGGGAGAGAACTAAATGTATAAACATTGTGTGATATGTGGTGGATATTACTTAGGAGTACAGGAAAATTGCCCTTGTCAAGAAAATGAGGAAGATATTTGTGACTATAGTTTAAATAATAAGTGTATGCACACTCTTTCAGAAGGTGAATTAGATTGTAATGGTACGGATGAAGAAATGGCAAAATGTATGTGTCATGTAGAGTTGGTATAAGTCGCATTACAAGAATTATCTGTAACTAATGAAAAATGGCGACATAAAGGGGTGAGTGATATTAAACGAATACTTACCAGATTAGAATGTGCATATTGCATTAGAAATAGTAGTCATGGTGGTGAATATAATAAGCAAAAATCACCCTATGACGAAAAAAGATGTTTAGTTTTCAAACCAGATCCTAAAGGATGTATTCGTAGGGGAGATGTTAAGATAAGTACACGATTATACTATGATTTTCCACCCCTTAATACATGGTGTCAAGATTGGCAAATAAATGGAATAGACACAGCAATAAAAATAATTAAAATATACGGTTTAGATTAGGCTACTAAAAAAGGTAACTTCTTTGAAAACTGAATAATACGGTATTTAAAAATTAAGAATCTGATATAACAATATAGAAAATATGGTACAATTTTCTTAATAGATAAATCATATTAGTAGAATATTACGTAACACTAAGGAGCGATTAATTTTGAAGCAATTAGAAATAGCAATTGAATTAAGGAAAGAAGGAAAACTACAAGAATCAAATGAAATTTTAATAAATCTTGCAAATGCACATCCCAATGATTCAATAATTAACTACCAGTGTGCATGGAGTTTTGATGTTTTGGGTTTAGAGAAAAATGCAGTACTGTATTATGAAAAAGCTATTTCGATTGGACTGCCTGATAAGGAACTGCGGGGTGCTTTTTTAGGTTTAGGAAGTACATATAGAGTATTAGGGCAATATAAAAAATCAAAAGAGGTATTTGAGAAAGGTTTGGCTAAGTTTACACAGGATAGAGCTATTAAAGTTTTCTATGCAATGACTTTATACAACTTAAATGAATATTCTAGAGCAATGGAAATTTTACTATATAATTTAGCTCAAACATCTTCAGACGATAACATAAAGAATTATAAAAAAGCAATAGAATTTTATTCTGATAAGCTAGATGAAATATGGTAATTTAAATGAACATTATATTTTTTAGACGTAACAGTAGAATATGACGAATTAGTGAATTACAAAACACTATGGAGGGTTGATATGGAAAAAGCAATATATGTAATTACTGGTGTTATGGCTTCTGGAAAATCAACTGTTGCTGAAGCTTTGGCAAAAAGTTTAGAGAAATGTGTTCATCTACGAGGTGATATTTTTAGGAAGATGATTGTTACTGGTAGAGAGGAAATGTGTGAGTATCCAAGTAAAGAGGCTTTACATCAATTGGATATGAGATATTCTATTACTGCAAAAGTCGCCATAGAGTATTATAATAATGGGTTTTCTGTTGTTGTACAGGACAATTTCCTTGGAGAAAAGCTTTTATACTTTATAGAACTTTTAAAGCAGTATCCGGCTTATGTCATTGTATTAAATCCTGATATTAAATCTATTGAGCAACGTGAACAAAAGAGAGATAAAAAAGGATATGTCGGTTTTACAGTTGAAAGGCTATATAATATTTTCATTGAAGAAACACCTAAAATTGGTCTTTGGTTAGACACTACAAATATGTCTATAGAAGAAACAGTTAATGAAATCCTAACAAGGGCTGATAATGAAGCGAAATATAAATAATTTATGCTTAGCTGCTACGTATTATTCTTATGTTGTTCATCAGTAAAATATAATGAACAAGGATAAGTAAATAAAGGGTGGTGAGAGAAATGAAATTTGGTAACTTTGATATAGATTGCGATATTGTAGCTACACAAAAATATCGTGACTATTACAATGAAAAATGCGAATGCGAAGAATGTGGCAATTTTAGGAAGAATTTTAATATATACTATCCTAAGATTGTTGAAATTCTTTCGTGGTTTGGTATTCATATTATGTATCCGTTGGAAATAATGGATTTGGGAATAGACAGAGATAAAAACAAAAGAGAATATAGCGTATATTATTCGGTAAAAGGGAAACTTCCAATTGATAGGATTGAACATATAGATGATGAAGTATCTTTTATCTTAAGGAATTGGAATATAGCGAGTGAATCATATTCTAATACAGGAATGATAGCACCATACTTTATTGTGGAAGTGTTAAATATCTTTTTACCTTATTAATTCACATTATTTCAAATTAAGCGTCATAATTATTAAAATTCAATAATTAATTATAGATGAAATGGGTGATACAAGTGGATTGCTTAAGTACAGAAATCAGAAAAAGGCTTATTGAAAAAGGTGCCTCAATGGTAGGATTTGCAGATTTAAAAGATATTCCAGAAAACCAAAGAGAGGGTTATAGATATGGAATCTCAATTGCAGTAGCATTGGATCCATCTATAATTGCTGGAATAGGGAATGGACCAACAAAAGATTATTATGATGAATATATAAGGAAAAATAACCTTCTAGATGAACTTGATGAATATGCAGCGGAGATTATAAAATCCAATGGATTTAGAGCGGTACCTAAGGTAAGGAAAAGCGTCACCACAGATGAAACAATCTTAAAAACTACTTTACCGCATAAAACAGTAGCAACTAGAGCAGGAATTGGATGGATTGGAAAGTGTGCTTTACTTGTTACAAAAGAGTTTGGTTCAGCTGTAAGGTTGTCTAGTGTGTTAACTGATGCAGAACTAGAGGTGGGATTACCAATAAATGAATCAAAATGCGGGGCTTGCAATATGTGTGAAAATTTATGTCCAGCTAATGCCGTGTTAGGAGTTAATTGGAATGTAAACATGAATAGAGATAACTATTTTAATGCTTTTAAGTGCAGAAATGAAGCGGGAAAAAGAAGTAATAAACTTGGAGTAAAGGAAACAATTTGTGGAAAGTGCATATTGGTCTGCCCTTGGACACAGAGATATTTAAAGCTAAAAGAAAACAAATCAGTATAAAGAAATTAAGAATATATGCATCATAGCAAACTTATTTATGAGTATAAAGGTTTTACTCTATGATTAGCTTAAAAACAATACTTATATTAAACGTCATGATCATAAAACTAAATATTGAAACAAAATACCGTATTATTCAGAAATAAATTTTACGGTATTTTTTATGTCGTATTACAAGAATTAGCTGCAACTAATGAAAATAATGCGATGTAACTATTAAGATTTAAAATACGAATAATGTTCTTTGAAAACTTAATAATACGGTATTTACAAAATATGTTATAATTTTAGGTAAAATAAATGTTAATTATATTTTTATATAAGGAGGAATTAAAATGGAATATTTTCATGTTGATGTTTTTAGCAATGAAATTTTATCTGGCAATGGATTAACTGTTGTTTTTTGTAATGAGGAATTAGAAGATAATCTTATGTTAAAATTAACACAAGAGTTTAAGCAATTTGAAACAATTTTTGTGAGAAGAATAGATGATAGTATATTTAATGCAAGAATTTTTACAGTAGATGAAGAATTGGATTTTGCGGGGCATCCTATTTTGGGAGCAGCTGCTACTATTCATAGTCATATTTTTAGAAATGAAGAAGATATAGCAATTACATTTCAATTAAATCAAAAAACAATTATAGTTAATTCAAAAAAGGTAGAGGAGTATTATGAGGTACAAATGAATCAGGGAAAAGCGGAATTCCTCTGTGAAGTTTCAAAAGAGAAGAGAAATAAATATGTACATGCATTGAACTTGTCAGAAGAGAATTTAAGCGAAGAATTTCCTATGGAAGTTGTATCAACAGGATTACCATACTTATTAGTACCATTAACTTCAGGAATAGAGAATGCAAAAATAATTAGTTCTAAATTTGAAGAAATGTTAAAAGAAGTAGGTGCTAAATTTGCTTATATATTTGATGTGAATTATATAGAAGGACGGACCTGGGATAATCAAGGAAACGTTGAGGATGTTGCAACAGGAAGTGCAGCTGGACCATTAGGTGCATATTTATATAAGCATAATATTTTTAATGTAGGTGATGAGATTATAATAAATCAAGGAAGATTTGTTGGCAGACCTAGTAAAATTAAGGTTTCTATGAGCATTTCTGAAAAAGAAATATTAGTGTCTGGAGAGGTAGCTATTTTGGCAAAGGGAACTATTTTACTATAATAATAAACGTAAAAAATCGCATTATTCAAGAGATTGAATTTGCGATTTTTTATTGCGCAATCCAAGAAATTATCTGCAACTAATGAAGAAAATCTGACGTAACTACTAAAATTTAAAGTACTAACAATGCTCTTTGAAAACTGAACAATACGGTATTTATAAAACTATGAATTTGATATGCTAATATAGAAAACATGGTATAATTTTCTTGTTAGGTAAATCATATTAGTAGAAAAATGAGAAACAAGGATTAGTTATATACCAAGAAGATAAACAGGAATTTGATAGGAGGAAAAATATGAAGTGTCCATGTTGTGATCAGGAAATGGAATCAGGTTATTTACAGACAGGAACAAGAATAGCTTGGACAAAGAAAATACATAAAGTTTCTTTACGTCCAAGAAAAGGTGAAATAATGCTTGAAAATAATGTATTTAAAGGTGTTAATTTTCAGGCATATATTTGTAAGCAGTGTAAAAAAGTGTTACTTGATTATTCTGATAAAGATTATGAGGAAGGTCAAATTTAAATTTATTATCTAGATTATGAGCATAATCTTCAGTGGTTCATATGTCACATTCATTTATAGTAGATGTAATAACTACAAAATCGAATAATTATTTAAAATACCGTATTATTCAAAACTGAATTTTACGGTATTTTTTATGTCGCATTACAAGAATTAACTGCAACTAATGAAGATATTGTGAATTAAATAATGTTATTTGAAAACCGAATAATATGGTATTTAAAAGCTAAGAATTTGCTATAGCAATGTGGAAAATATGGTATAATTTTCTTGCGAGATAAATCAGATTAAGTAGGAAAATTTAAAAATAGGAGGTTATTAATTGCTCAGGAATGGATTTTTTATTAAAATATCTATACTTATATTAACAATAATCTTATTCATTACTATGATATCAAATTTTATTGTTTTCTATCAGAGATACAGTGATAGTCAAAATTTAGCATTAATATTATTTGTAGGTATATTAGGAACTCTTTTAGGATTGATTGTAAGAATTGGACTAACATTAATGTTTTGGTATATATATGAGATTAAGTATCCAGATGAGAAGTATAACCAAAGAATCGGGAAAAAAATAGTAGCTTCTTTTTTATTTTTAAGTATTACGTCAGCAGTGTTTTGGAGCGCTGGAATGCCATTAATATTCATTATTTGTACTCTAGTAATGATAATAAGGGAACAAAAAAGGTGCTATGTAGCGTAGAAAAAAGAGATAAGAATATTATACGTCGTTTAATATAATGTTTATAGAAAAAATGAAATATTTTAAGAGGTGAAAATATTGCTTAAAATCAAATTAGAAGATTTTATAAAGATATTAAGTAGTGATGTTTTAAAAAGTAATTCTTGTATTGAAATGAACTTTTGCATTGATAATGCTGTAGAGTATGAAGATTGCTGGATGGGCAAAATGCTGGATAATGATAATATTAATAAAGAAATATATTGGTATGGGTTGGTTGAAGATGGCTCACAATCGTATAATTATGCTTGCTTAGAAGAGATTTTAAATGCAAAAGTATTTAATAATAAGAGCATATGTGATATTTGGGAAAGAGTTACATGGTACTCATTAGATGGATGTAGTATAGAAGAAATGCTACCATATTACATTGATGATGATTTGGAAAGACCAATAGTGTCTGCACCTAAAAGTATTAAGTAGAAACAATAGGTATAATGAAAATTGAGTTAGTTAATTGGTTTTCTTATTATAATTTAATCATTTCGCTGTTATTATATTTAATAGTGAATTTAAAAGGAAAATTAGGTTAAAATAGGACTTTTAAATTTGAGTATTTAGAGAAATTATTTATAGATTTTTATTATTCTTCATATGGCTTTTGAATATATTATCGATTACAAAGGGGATTTATTATGAGATCAAATAAAAAGGTAACTGGAGCTGATCTGTTCGCAGGAATTATTGTAGTAGCTTTATTAATTAAATTTTTTCCACCAATTTTCATGAAGATTGTTGGTAATCTAGCTAATAACATAAAATTTTAAAAATAGTATACTCTAAGAGATTAACCAAGCAGAGGTCACCAGCAATGGTGGCTTTTTTATTGGGGAAATATATATAAGTTAGAATGGCAATTAAAAATATGGATGACAAACAAGTAATTAAGCGAACAAATTCTAAAGTCAATTGAATTGACTTTGGAAAATTGCATAATACAGGGAGTGAATTTTCTCACAGAAAGCGGAGTATACAAACTCGTTTTCAAAAGTAGAAAACTAAAAGCAGAAAAATTTGCAGATTGGGTAACCGATGAAGTATTATCAGTCATAAGAAAAAAATAAAAATATGTTGCAGTACGAACTTCGCAAGTAGAACCTAAAACAACAATAAGTACTAAGTATCTATATAAAAGATTGATTAAAAGTGTTGATTAGCATTTTTTTTATACATGTTTTGAAATAAATAATACTGAATTTTATAAAAACATCATTGACAATGTAATGTATTGTAATGTATATTAATCTATAAGGAGGTGGCTTATTGGCAGACTGGATAACAGAATCAGAATTATGTGAGTGGTTGCAAATAACTCCAGTTACAGCTTGGAGATGGAGAAAGGAAGGTATGCCTTACATAGGAAGTAGAAAAAGCATAAGATATAACAAAGAAGAAATTGAAAAATGGCTAAAAGAAAAGACAAAAAAATAAACAAGTCCGTTGGAAGTTTGGCGACTCTACGGACTTATTTATAACAACCCTATTGAAAGAGTTATATATGACACAACATATATGTTGTGTATTTGTATATTATTGTAATACATATAAGTGCAAAATGCAATATATTTGGAATGCTATGTAATACGCATGTATTACAATATACAATAAATAACTTCTTTCAAAATAAATTAAAATTTGAAAGGAGATGCTTATTATGAACAATTTAAGACTTAAAGGAAAAGTTAATTTAGATAATATGGAATTTTATCATATAGAAGGTGGATTTGGAAAAGATAAAAAAGCTATGTTAGTTAGAGATATAGCAGCTATACATGGTAAAGAATTGTTTAAAGTAAATGAGTTAATAAATAATAATAGGAAAAGATTTAAGGATAATATAGATATTATTGATTTAAAAGGGAGTAATTTTGATATCCTTTTAAAGGATAACGGAGTTTACACTCAAAACGCAGTAAATAGAAGCAAAAATATCTATTTACTATCTGAAAGAGGATATTCAAAACTCCTAAAAATATTAGAAGATGATTTTGCATGGGAACAATATGAAAAATTAGTAGATGGATATTTTAATATGAGAGAGCTAGTTGCGAAGGAACAAATTTTCCAAGTAGTACCTAAAGACTATAAACTAGAATTACATAAAGAGAAATTAGAAAAAGCAGTTATTACATCAAACTATTTAATAGAATACATTAAATCTACAGATGGATATATGCCAAGTAATTTACTAGATAGTTTTACAACAGCAATACAAGCTGTAAATATAGATATTATTAATTCTTTAAAGAAAATGAATAAGTTTAACAAACCAGAAAGTCACTAGCAATAGTGACTTTTTGTGTTATAAACATACTTTATTAGGAGGTGAAAATTATGTCTGAAAAGGGCTATTGAAACAAAAAAAATTGACTTTTAAAGAAAAATATTTAGCTGAAAATTCTAAAAAGTTTACTCGAAAGCCGTTGTAATCCTTGAAATTTAGCCATCTTTATGATATAATATTTAATATAAAACTAATTTTAAAAAGGAATTTTATGCTAAAGTTTATACCTCAAAATACTTCAAGGGACAAAATGTCTATCCAAAGAAAGAAAGGAGTTTTAAAATGAAAAGAAAAAGTATAGCTATATTTACTGTGTTATTTATGTTTTTTTCAATATCCAATACAGTATTTGCGTCAGATATTAAAGACATAGATAACCACTGGGCGAAGGATAATATTACATATCTTATTGATAAAGATATAATAGGAGGCTATCCTGATGGTAATTTTAGACCTGATGCTACAATTACTAGGGCAGAGTTTACAAAGATTTTAATTAATGCCTTACATGATGATCCAGGTATTGCTCCTTATGCACATTGGGCAGGGCTATATGTAGAGAGAGCCATTGAAGAAGGCTATGTCATAAGAACTGAATATGGTGGAGGTTATGACCTTAACATCACGCGAGGTGAAATGGCTAGAATAATTTCAAGAGCTTTGGAAGAAGAGCCAGTAAGTATTGAAGAATTGAAAAATCAAATTACAGATTTTAGCCAAATACCAACGAGTTATCAGGAACATGTTGCAAAGGTATATGCAGCAGGAATTATAACAGGCTACACAGACGGAACATTTAAGTATGAAAATACAGCTACAAGAGCAGAAGCAAGTACAATGCTTCTAAGGTTTCTTGATTTATCTAAAAGACAGATTCCTGAAGTGAAAGAAATTGTTGAAGAAGAGCCAGTAAAAGAAGAAGAAAAGAACTATAAGGATATGACAGAGCTTCCAAGTAAATCATTTGATAGTTTAAACTTAGGAGGAAGTGTTAAAACAGAGGGTATTCCAACAGACGGTAATTCTAAAATAGAAAAAGTTTACTATGGAACTGTAAAAGATTTTCCAATTCGAGTTGGAAACTTTATTATTACAGGAATAAAAAAAGATACAAAACCAGATATATATAATTTCTATAATGTATATTTACAAGGTTATGCACTGACTGATGATAGCTTATCAAGCTTAAGAACTGGTTATATAGATAATCAAAATCAATATAGATATAGAGGTTTAATGGGTTTTGACCAAAAAATGCATGATTATATGGTTAAAATATATCCCGATATAGTAGGATTAGGTTCAATGGCTGTTAAAGCATATACTCCATTTACTACAAAATTTGAAATAGAAAGTTCGTATGACTGGGAGTTTGATAAAAACAACTATAGTTTTAAATTAAACCAAGCAGAGCAGATCATAATTCAAGACAAAAGAAACCAGGATAAAGGAATTGTATTTATTAAAAACCCGTTTAAATAAGAAGTAAATTATAGAGGACTATACAAAGGTATGGTCCTTTTACTATTTATACACTTAGGAAGGAAGGAGATTTTATGAATCAAGTTAAAAGAAGTAAGTATATAGCTTTAATTCTAGCTTTTTTAACTATCTTTAATATATTAATACCTATTAACAAGGAAGAATTATATGTACAGGCAAATGCAGGAGAACTCAACATATTATTTCTTGCATATTTTGAATTTTGGCAAGATCCTAGTACAGGGAAATGGCTATTTGATGATGAGTCAAATAAAAGAAAGGAATTTGAAGGGCCTAGTAGTACGGTATATAGCTATGATTTTCCTTCTGTTTCGGTACCTAATTACAAAATTAAGGCTATACAACCCTTTAATAGAGATTCTGATAGTTATCATAATTTGCAAAGATACACATCTATATCAGATTCAGAAATAATCGATTACATGGTAAATAAGTATCACTTAAATAATACTATGCAGCATATTGGAAAAACAGGAAGAGTTACAATTAATTCTACTTTTGATTCATTATCCTTAAACGGAAGTAAAAAAGATCAAGTAAATGGTATAAATGTATATCGGAACTATGTGCCTGTCGTAGTAACACTCGAACTTGATTCTAATCTAGATACAGTAATAGCAAAGTATCAAGATGAAAGTGGAAAAACAATAAAGTCGGATGATAAATACAGTCCAGCTACTCAAGGGACTTTTACTGTAAATGCAGCTAATATTACAGGCTACGACCTTATTTCTCCTTCAGATGGTAGATACACTTTAGATATAAGTGATAAAGGAGAAGAGATTGTAGTTATATTTATTTACAAACTACAATCAGGAGTTGAACCACCAGTTGATCCAGGCCCAGTCGATCCAGTAGAACCACCACCAAAGCCCGACGTAGATAAACCCGACGTCGACATATGGATTGTACCGAGAGATGATGATCCAACTACACCTTCAAATCAAATTTATGAAGGTGAAAGTATAAGAATTAAAGGTTTTGCTAGTGGAGGTAGTAATATTCGATGGAGATTCTTCGCAAAAAATGCGAATCAATCGGGTGATGGGTTTATAGATGGATTATTTCCTACGGATGACCCAGACAGTGGAGCATATGCAGTACAAAGAGCAAGATATACGGATTTTGCATGGAATCCTGAAACATTATCCTATGAGGAAACTAACGCTACAGCAGAAGAAAGTGTAAGCTTTAAGGTTAAAGAGATTAAACCACCAGTAATAGAAATTGAAGGACTCACTGATTCTAATATAAACATAGTACATCTAAAAGAGCCAACAGAAATAAAGACAACTGTATATGATATAAATGAACCTTCTGAGCAGCATCCAGAAGGTTTTGATGTTATAGGGGAAAGTTGGAGCTTTATTAAAAAATCTACAGGGGAGGTTGTTCTTTCAGGAACTGGCGTACTTAATGAAGATGAATTTATCTTCAGGAAGGGCATATTTGAAACTGAGGAATATTACACATTAAGAACTACAGCCTATAATGCCTTTAGACCAATCAGAAGGACAGAAAAGGATATAGAAATATATGTAGAAAATCTACCACCACTCGTTGAATTAAAAGTAGTAAGTGAAGATGGAGAAGCTCCTACCTTTGCTAGAGAAGAATTTGACGTGGTTGTAGATGCTGTCGATGGTGATGGATTTATTGCTAAAGTAGATTTTGAGATTTTAGACAATTACCCTGAACTTAGCTACTTAGGAAGAAAAACCATAATTCCTTTGGGCAATGAAATGTACAGAGCTAATTATCGGTATGTAAGTGATATAGCTAACGTTGTTACCTTTAGAGTTACAGCTACGGATGATAGAGGACTTAATACTACCCTGGATATAAAAGAGAACATAGTAAGACCGACTCTTTATGCAGATATTGAAGTGGAAAATGAACATGATATACAAAAGAAAGTATACCGATATATAGGGCTTGATTTTACAGGGAGCTATAGCAATGCACCTTTCCCTATAGACCACAAAAAAAGTAAGATTAAGTATAGGTTTAATGATGGAGAATGGGAAAATATAGACAATATAGGAGGTTACAATGACGATAATATAAGAATCCATTATCCTAACTATCCTGTTAAAGATAAGTTAGAAATGTACGCTAAGAAGGAAGGTAAAGTTGAATTTTCATTACAAGTGTTTGATACAAAGGATTTTGACAGTGATGAAATATATAAAACTTTACTTATTGATCCTGATGAAGCACCTGTTGTTAATTATGAAATTGAAAGTATGCAACACAGAATAACGGAAAATGATGTAAAAGATTATAAAGATAGGTCTAAGGCTATAACTGAGGAGAACATTGGTAAGGGCTATATAAAAGTAATAGATAAGTCCAAGTCTAATGATGGAGATAAACTAAGAGGGAAGGTTTTCTATCTTGTATATGATGTACAGAATGATGGAATTGATAACGATTTAGAACATATGGTTGTTATTACGGAAGATCCAATAAACGGTTATGATTCTGATACTGAAATTGTACTTAATGTAGAAGAAACCAACATTGTAAAGGTTAAAGATTTGAACAATGCAATAATCACATTTTTAACCCAAAAAGATGGTCTAGGTGATTACTATATTAAGGCAAAAGTACAAGAAGAAATTACACAACTTCCTTCGGAAAATTCACCTTTGTATAACGAAATACTACAGCATGAGCTTACAACTATTAGTGAGTATTCAAATGTTTTCATAGATAATCTGCTTCCAACTATAACCTTTGAAATTGGAATAGATAGAGAAATCAACGTTATAGTACACTACGACGATTACATTCCTTCTGAAATGCAAGAAAAGATAAATGAATTAGTAGCAAATCTTGAAAGTAGAGGGCTGAAAGTGAGGTTAACTAAATATGAAAACAAATATTAATAAGAAAATAGGTGTAAAGCTATTAGTAATGTTATTAATATTTCAAGCTGTATTTACAGTTAGCATAAATACAGCCCATGCTAAATCATATTATGGTTTTAGTTTTAGTTACAGAACAGGAAAAGGATATATGCTAGACGGAATAGAAGAAAAATATAATATGAGTCAAGACAGTTTTTATTTTGAATTTAGAATAACTAATGGTGATGATGCACCTTATGGCAAGTACAAGATAACTTCCGTTGAAATATCTATGGATTCAGCTATGCCATTACATGACCGTTATCTTAAAACAGATTGGGGTACTTTTCAACTTCGAGATGCAAAAAGGGAATGGAATGGTTGGGAAAGAGATTACAGTGATTCTGTAAGACTGAATAAAATTGTAGAGTTAAAAGATAGACATGATGCAATAACTTTTAGACTTGATAGTGATGAAAGCAAAACCACTGGTGTTACGTCTTTTGGAACATATGTAGATGCCACCATATACTTTGAGCTTATAGAAGAATATAAGCCGAATACTGAGCCTGTAGTATCAATAATACAACCGTCTAATGGACAAAGCTTTTTAAAGTATCAAAAGCCTACAATAAGATATAATGCCTACGATATTGATGGTGATAGAATGACAGGTACTACTTCCGTTTATTCAAATGGTCGTTGGCAAACGATTGATACTAGAGCAGGGATAAGAAATGGTGATACAGTAACAGTAGATATGACGGACTCAGTTTGGAAAAGCCTACAGTCAAATACAGACCTAATATTTGAAGTAGATTTATACGATGGAGAGCTTTCCGACACCAAAAGAATAAGTATAAAGAAACTTAATAACTTGCCTTCTGTAACAATTACAGAACCAACCCAATCTTTAACCCTTAGAACGGATCAGCCACCTACAGTGAAGGCTAGAGTATCGGATGCAGATGGTGATGTTCTAAGTGCTACACTCCAATACCTAGATGGAAGTACCTGGAGAGATGCAGTAACGAATACAAACCTTGCAAGTGGTGAAACAACATCACTTAAAATGATTGATTCAGTATGGAAAAGTCTTAGTTTCAATAAGGAATATCAGCTTAGAGTAAAGGTAAATGACGGAGATTCAGATGGTTATTCAAGCAATGTAGCTAGAGTAACTAAGATAAATACAGCTCCTAATGTAGCTATATTAAAGCCAGTACAAAATGAAAAGATGTTCTGGGGGTACTTGCCTTTTACCTGGCAAATAAACGACATAGATAACGATAATATCAATCTAAAAATATGGACAGATACACCTAACATAGTTAATAATGGAGTCCTATATCATGGATCAATTGGTAAAAGTCCATATACAAACAATTATCTAAGCAGAGCTTATCTGCCCCTTGGAAAACATAAAATATACTTTGAATTTAAGGATGGTTACCACACTATAGAAAGAAATGTAACTATAGATATAGAAGATATAGCTAATATCCATATAAACGACAATGATACCTTCTATATACCTATCTTTAATATGGAAAAGAGTGATATTTACTACAGAAGGATAAACAATGCCTTGGATGCAAAAAAATATATATTTAATGTGCTAGAATTACCTATTAATAAAAACTATGTAAGAAACATTCAAGGCATTGAAAACGTAACAGGGGATAATGATTATACCAACAATGGAAATAGGCTATTTACATTAGACAGCACCTTAGACCCTAAAAAAGTAGCAGATTGGATATACAGCAAAGTAAATTCTACTGATAATCCTTTAATTAAAGTAGTGGAAACAGGCAATAAAATAACACTTAAAAATATAGAATTTGAAGATGAAGAAAAGGACTATACCACTGCAGTACCAGTCCCAAGGGGTAAAGATAGACAATTCAAATTTGAACATTACCCACAGATTTATGAAAATGCTGATAGTGAAATTACTAAAAATGGTGAGTGGTTAAGGGATGATACATTTACTATATTTGACACAAATCCAGTAGTAAGGGATGGAGAAGATATTACTATCACATTAAGTAAATCAGGAAGATATATAGTATCTGCGAAAGAGAAAGATAGTATATTTAATCCTGCTGGTATAGACTTTTCAAAGGAGTCTAAGCCTAAAGATATAGAATTATACGCCCACAGGCGACCTGTAGCTAAAATTTCCTATATA
Organism: Alkaliphilus flagellatus; assembly: GCF_018919215.1. NCBI lineage: Bacteria > Bacillati > Bacillota > Clostridia > Peptostreptococcales > Natronincolaceae > Alkaliphilus > Alkaliphilus flagellatus. The sequence continues at coordinate 57,337 of NZ_JAHLQK010000004.1, read as the reverse complement.
GATAATGGAAATGACACTATAAACCTTGAAAGTAAGTCATATGACCTAGATTTTGAAACAAGAGCCGATAAGGGTATTCAGCAAGAAATATGGCAATACAGGTTTGTTGGATATGATGATACCATAATTCAAGATTGGAAGCCTATTACAAGCTTAAAAGGATTTAGACCAAATATAAACTACAAAACGGATATAAGGTTAACCGTAAAAGATTATGGTGCTAGGTTAGATTTAGCAAATGATGGTGAGTTAACTGCTACAGATATAATAACAATAGATGCAACAGGAAAGCCACCTATAGCTGCATTTGAATATAAGGTAGGTACAACATTAGCTAATTCTATAATGGCAGATGGTGAAGTTTATAAAGGAAATGCAGGAAAAGAAACCTTGCAGCTTGATCCTAGCTATACAATATGGAATGACTTTTTTGGAAAAGCTGCAACTAGACAAATTACCTGGAGTAAAAGTCAGGCTCAATTAAACAATGAAATACCATCTAGTAGCTCTCTAACAACTACGCTAACAGTAAGGAATAAGTATAACCTAACAGATTCTATTACAAAGTTAGTTGATGTAAAAGACATAAAAATAAATGATAATTCAAGCCTTATTAATAACAATAAGAATTTCAATGTAAATGTCAACCTATCATCATCAAAATTTATGAATAAATGGGGAAACTTTAAATTAGTTCTAACATCAAATGACTTAGAAACTACTAGTATCGAACTAGATAATGTATTCTCAAATAGATTTACAAAAAACAACGTTAAGGTGATGGATAGAAATGCAGACAATAAGCTAGACTATACAGTTAGTGTCTATAGTAAAAGAACAGGGGAGCTTATTTCAAGGGAAAATTATTCACTGATATTAAATAGGCCACCTACAGTATCTATAAGTATAAGTCCTAGCAAATTATATGAAGGAGATAGTGCTAAAGTTAGCGTATTAGCAAATGATCCTGATTTAGATAAGTTAAATTTAGAAGTAAGGCATAGGGTAAATAATGGCAAATGGAAAACAATATGGACCAAAAACAATGTAAATTCAGGAACAAAACAGAGCTTTGATATGCATAATCTAGTTGCTGGAAATAATGAGTTAATGGTAATAGCTACAGATCCATATAATGCAACTGGTACTGATAAAGTTAGTTTTCAGGTACTTCCAATAAAGGTATATGGAAACTTGCGGCCTAATCCAGCCATGGCTGGTGATCAAGTTTTGTTTTTTATCACTACAGAAGGTTATGTTGATAAAATAGAGATTGTTGTACCTGATGATATAATCTCTAAAGATAATAGATCAGCTATGGGATATTCTTCAGTGAAGTATCCATTAACATTTAATGTTGATGGTTCTTTAGAGATTAAAGAAGATATATTCAAATACATTGTTTGGGTTAGTACGGATCTAACTTTAGATAAAAATAATAATAGGTTAAGATCACCATATAGGTTCATTGTTAGAGGTTATAAAGGTGATATTATTAGAGAAACTGAACTAGAGTTAGATATAAAAGGAGATGTTAGAGAACTTCTTAAACCAGGAATAAAAAATAAATATAGAAATTAAATTAAGTAGATTTTTTTAATTAAGAGCAAGGAGAAGCTAGAATTTTTAGCTTCTCTTTTCTTTTTCAACAACCATAATTATAAAAAAACAAGGAGGAATTCAGTATGAATAAGGTTATGTTATTAGGAAGGTTAGTTAAGGATGTAGAGTTAAGGTATTCCCAAGGAGATAATCCTATAGCTGTAAGTAAATATACCTTGGCTGTGAATCGTCAATTTAAAAGAGAAGGAGAACCTGATGCAGATTTTATAAACTTAATTGCCTTTGGTAAAGTAGCAGAAGTTGCAGAAAAGTATTTTAAAAAAGGTCAGCAGATAGTTGTAGTTGGTAGATTACAAGTTAGAAATTATGAAAGTGAAGATGGTAGAAAACATTTCTTTACTGAGGTTATAGTAGATGAACAATATTTCGCGGGAAATAAAAAAGATAAGTCTTCTGATAGTGTAAATGAGGTGAAATAGTCAATGATTTTTCCAATTATAATACTTACATTAACTTTAATAGGAGGTGGGATTGCATTTTTTCTAATGAAAAGAGATTCAAAGAAGAAGGAGGAGGAGATCAATAAGAATTTAGAAACAGCTCAAGAATTTATGAATGTCCAAGATATTAAGGGCAATTTTTTATATTCAGAGGATGGATATATCTTTGCTTATATAAAAATTAACCCTATATCTACAGATCTTCTAAGTAGAAGAGAAAAAGAGAGTTTAAGCAAAACTCTAACAGTAGAGCTTTCTACAGAGCAAAAGACTTTTAGGTTTTTAGCTGTATCTAGGCCTGTAGATATTACTCCACTTATTCAGGAGTATTCTAATATAATCCTTAATACAGACAATCTGAAGCAGAAAGAAATATTAAGGCATGAGATGCTAGTTATGAGTAATTATGCTATGAGTGGAGAAGTAGTAGAAAGGCAATTTTATATAAGGCTTTATGAAAAGTTTGAAGAAGGTATAGAAAGGGATCTTCTTAAAAGGATTAATGAATTGGCTTCAAAATTTGAAGGTAGAAATATAGGATGCGAAATTTTAAAAGAGCAAGGGATAATAAGACTATGTAATTTAATAAATAATCCTGCATATTCCCATATAGAAGATACAGATTTTGAAGCTGCTATACCTTTTATTGCTAGATTGGAGGAGGGAGCTTAATGGCAAAGAAAAAACAAGTATCAAAAGTAAATAACTCACTATTAAATATAATTACTCCTGTAGGACTTAAGTTTAGAAAAAATACTTTTGACATAGGAGAGAGTACCTCAAGAGCTTATGGCTTTATAAAATATCCTCAAAGTCCGGATTATGGTTGGTTATCTCAGATTACAAACATACCAAGTACAATTGTATCAATAGATTTCTCACCTATTGACAATAGTACTTTTGTAAACTCTCTTTCTAATTTAATAAAGCAGCAAAGGGGAGTAGCTGACAGTACAAGAGATCCACTTACTGCATCAAGAGCTGAAAAAATAGCACTTGATGCTGAAAAAACTATGGTAGATATAGATGGAGATAAAGAGATAGTAGGTCTTTTGAGTACAGTTATAGTACCGATTTCAAGAGATGAACAGGTTTTAGATAAAATTTGTAGGAAAGTAGAGAGTAGTGTTTCTGTCCTTAGATGTAAATTAAGGACACTTTCAAACTTACAAAAGGAAGGATTTATGCAAATATCTCCTTTTTATATTGAAAATGAAGATGTTAGCAATATTATTCAAAGAGTAGTACCTTTAAGCACGTTTATAGGAGGATTTCCATTTGCTTCAAGTGGCTATAATGATGGCACAGGCTATTATTACGCAAAGGATAGTGGAGGTGGATTAGTTATTATTGACCCTTGGAAACGTGAAGGGGATAGGACGAATAGCTTCTTTGTAATAATGGGTGTACCAGGAGTGGGAAAATCTACAGTAGTAAAACATATAGCCTTATCTGAATATATGAAGGGTACAAAGATTATATTTATTGATCCTCATAGAGAGTATAAAGAGCTTTGTAGGAATCTTAATGGGGATTGGATAAATGCAGGTGGAGGATCTAAAGGTAAAATAAATCCGCTACAAATAAGGGTTATTCCTAGAGATGATGAGGAGGAAGGTGATGGTGAAAAACTATATGTAAATGAAGGATATGGTATGGGAGATATGGCTTTATATATTAAAAACCTAGAAATATTTTTTAAACTGTATATTCCTTCTCTTACAGATAGGTTTATAGCAATATTAAAAAGTGAGCTTATAGAGCTTTACAATAAATTCAATATATTTTGGGATACAGATATATCAAAACTATCCAATACGGATTTTCCTATAATGCTAGATTTATATAATCAAATTCTAAAAAAGTCTAAGGATAAGGAGCTATCTTATCAAAAAGATTATGAGGATCTAGCATTACTGTTAAAAGATATTGCTTTAGGTAGCGACTCTTTTCTTTGGAATGGTCACACTACTATAGAAGCAAGTTCTAGATGTATATGTATTGATACTAAGGATTTACAAAACACTTCTGAAAATATTTTAAGTACACAATATTTTAATCTTCTTCAATGGGCATGGGAAGAAATAATAAAGGATCCTAATGAACCAGTTATGTTATTTTGTGATGAAGCCTATTTAATGATAGATCCTAGGGTGCCTCAAAGTCTTATTTTTCTTAGAAATCTTATTAAAGGAGCTAGAAAATATGAAGGAGGCGGTGCAATAATCTCTCACATTGTGGGAGATTTTTTAGATCCTAAAATTAAAATGTATGGGCAGGCTATTTTAGATTTACCTGCTTTTAAGGTTTTAATGGGGACTGATGGTAAAAACTTAGAGGAAACGAAGAATCTGTACAGTTTAACCGAGGCTGAAGAGGAGTTATTAGCTTCTAAGCAAAGAGGTAAGGCTTTGTTCATGGCTGGATCAAAGAGATTTAAAGTAAACTTTGAAATTCCTGAATACAAGTTTAGGTATATGGGTAGTTCTGGAGGAAGATAAAATCTGATAAAAAAGAAAGGAATGATATATGTGGAAAAAGCAAATAAGAAGCTAGGTATAGTAAGTATCATAAAGAGAATTATGCTATATGTTGATAATAAATATGATAGGCTGCAGAAAGAAGAAATTATTTTAGGATTAGATAAAGGCTTAGATACTTACTTCTATAAGAATCGTAATTTTGATTGGAAACAGATGAGGGAGATTAGATTAGGTTTAGAAAAAGGTTTAGATGTTTCTGTGTATGCTAAGGAAGAATTTAATGTTGAACAGATGGAAGAGATCAGGTTAGGGCAGGAAAAGAACTTAGATGTATCTTTTTATAGTAAGCCTGAATTTGATTGGAGGCAAATGAGAGAGATAAAGCTGGGTTTAGATAGAGGATTAGATGTAAGTACATTTACAAAACCTGATTTAAATATCGAGCAGATGGAAGAGGTTAGACTAGGTCTTGAAAAAGGAATTGATGTGTCCTTTTATAACAAGTCTGAATTTGATTGGAAACAGATGAGAGAAATAAGGATAGGTTTAGAAAGAGGCTTAGATGTTTCTACCTATGCAAAAGATAATCTAAGTGTTGAGCAGATGGAAAAAATGAGAGTAAAACAGGAAAAGCAAAATCCTATAGTTAATCAACTTAATGTAAATAAGAGAGATGAAAGTAAGAAAGAGCTAGAAAACAAACAGGCATCTAGAGCTGAAGAGAAATCGAAATCAAAATCAAATGAAGAACCTAGACTAGAGAAAAAATCTAAATCTAAACAAGAATCTAAGTCAGATCAGGAGGACGTGGATGAAAAGAAGAGAGGGGATATTGAAAATAAAAATGAGGAGGAGGATTTTAGTTTCTCTAGATATGATGCTAATGTAATTCTTCCTATAGTTAAAAGAAGTCCTTCAAAGGAACAGATTGAAAAACTTCTTAAGCAGCGTTATAAAAATGAAAAGGAAGCTGTTAAGCAATCAAATATTTTTCAAGGCAGAATAAGAAAGTTAATTAATAGAGGATATATGGAAGAGCGAAATGGAAAGTATAGCATTACTGTTAAAGGTGCAAAAGCAGCTAAAGAAATTGATAAGAAGTTTGAATTTACTCCTTATGATGCGAATGTAGTATTTGGCCATATTGAAGCCGCCAATGGACTTTTAACTCTAGGTAATCTTTATAGCCAATTAGAAGAAGAGTATAGTAAGCCAGAGGATGTTGAAAAACAGTTTGTTTATCTAAAAAATCGTTTAGAAAATAACTTTAAATGTGGATATGTACTTAAAAATGATAAAGGTGCTTATTCTATTTCTGAAATAGGTGAAATGAAGGCTGAAGAGGTTACCGAAAGAGCCGAAGAATTTGCTGCAAGCATAGATGAAAGTATAGAAGAATTAGAGTTTTAATAAATGGAGGGATGATTAATATGGATTGGAAAAAGATTGTTTTTATATGGATTTACTTTTTTCTTGGAGCTGGTGGAGCATTATTCCTAATAAAATTAACAGAAAACTATATAGGTAAGATTTTTCATATTCTTGAAAGAACCATCAAGGTAGAAAGTAGTGTTCTGAGAAATATTTATGATGAAAATAAAGCTTTGGAGGAAGAGATCGATAAGCTGGAAGAGAAAAAGCAAGATTTAGAAAACAAAAATCATGAGTTGGAAGAAATCTTATTTGAGAGAATAAAGCAGGAAGGAGCAATATAGAATATGCAAAAAATACTACAGGAAGTAATTTTATTATTATTTGGATATACATTTATACTACTTTTACTTGGAGGATTTTTTATAGTAAATAATTTTCGCAATTTTTATAAGGAAGAAGATAGTACAGTAATTAGTATTAAAGAGTGGAAGGAAGTACAGGTTAAAAACAATGCTTTAAAAAAGGCTAGAGAAATATTAAAAATAGAAAATTTAAAGCTAGAGAAGTTAAATAATGATATAGCTGATGATTTAAAATATTATAACAGACAATCAAGAGAATCAAATTAATTTTATTATAAAGAAGATTAGAGTGTATTTGCTTTAATCTTCTTTTTCAATATCCATTAAATATATATTTAATATTTATTATTTATTAGGGCTCTTAAAATCGAGGATATATTGATATGTTGAAGGTACTACATATATCTAAAGTGTTTTTAAGGGCCTTAAAATTGATTCTAGAGCCTTGTTTTTTAGCAAGAATTCTTAGAAGAAAAAATATAGTGCATTTTAATATATTTATTTACCTTGACTTAATAGAAAAGCTTAGATGATTTAATATAGGAAAATTAAAGAAAGTAGAGGGATATGTTATGGATAATAAAAATGGAACTATTAAATTTATTGAGATGATTTTATGGTTAATCGCTTTTATATTTGCTCTTGTAATGTTTTTTATTAAAAAATAGGAGGTGTTTTAGTGTTACTTTTTCTAACCAGTAATGAAAATATAGGGATTTTAGATTTTCTACAAGACAAGAAAAATATGATAATTAAAAAACTTTCAGGTGAATTTTATTTAAAAAAATTTATAATTCACGATATGAAAAGTTTAGATCATTACTCCTATGTAGTGGTAGATTTAGATTGTCTAAAGGATAGTGATGACGATGTTATAGAGGCAATGGAAGCTTTTAGGACAATATATAATCCTAGGCTTATCATTATAGCTAAAAATATAGAAAATGCTTTATTAAGCAGAATTGTAAATGAAGCTAAAGTTTATAATGTTATAACTTCAACAGATATAGAGAAGATTCAGGAAGATATTAGAATGTGTTTAGACTATGAAGAAAAATTTAATGAACAAGTTATTAAATATGTTAAGAGACTTAATTTAAAATATTCTTTTACTAATGATAATACTAAAATTTTTGTTGCAGGAGTTAAAAGTAAATTTTCAGCGACTAAAACTGCGATTAATTTAGCTACATTTCTAGCTGATATAGGAGCAAAGGTGTCTTATACAGAAGCAAATGAAAGTGGATATCTTAGTAGGATAGCTTCTTATTATGGTTTTAAGGATTCTTCTTATAAATATGTAGAGTATTACTACAATGGCAATATACCATTAGACTGTAATTTTAACATAATTGACATAGGGTTATTGAAGGAGAAAAAGTTAAAGGCTTTTAATTCTTCTGATGTTGCTGATATTAAAATTCTTTGTGGTGCTGCAAAGCAATCTGAGTTTGAGGATCTAGCAAATATTTTAAGGGGAGCTGGAGAAGATTTGAATGTCATATTAAGCTCTAGTTCTGAAAAAGAGAAAAATAGCATTAGAAAATTATTAAAGAGTCAGAAAAATAAGATATATTTTACTGATGATTCAATAGAGTTGTTTGATATGAAAAATTCTAATATATTTATGCAACTTTTAAATCAATATATAGTCGAAAATAAGTAACTGAAATGAACAACTAAAATAAATAGATAGTAAGTTTAACTAAGAGGTGGTGTTTAATATTAGTGCTACAGCTATTGCAGTAATTAAAAAGATATTAACCCAAGCTGTTTTTGATGAAGAGGTTAGAAATAAAATATTTATAACATTAACAGCTATTCTTTCTATAATTTTAGTATTACTCCTTGCACTTGCTAGTTTTCCTTCTATATTAATAAACATATTATTTAGCAGTCCAACAGAAAATCTAGACTTATCAGAGGATATAGCAAAAGTAGCTGTATATCAAGATACTATATTTATTGTAGATAAGCTTAACCAGGACTGGATAGAAGAAGTTAAAGTAGAGAATAGTGATTGTGATGAGATTATTGTTAATTATAACTATGATTTAACCTGGCAAGCTTTAATTGCTATAGATTCAGTATTATTAAACCAGGATTTTACCAATATGAGTCCTGATAAAGCAAAGGAAATAGCGTTAAAATTTATTGATAAGGATGTTAATATATCGGAAGAAGAATTTGAAGAGGAATATGATGAAGTTGTAACTGATAATAATGGAAGCTCCAAAATAGTCACAAAGACTAGAACAGTAACTCTTAAAATAGCAACTATAACAGTAAATACTAGAAACCTTGAAGATGTCCTTTTTGATGTAGATATAACTACCGAAGAGGACATTTTTATTGCTACTAATATCTTTAATACGATCTCATCTATGGATGTAGAAAATAGCTTAAATATTTATGACAACACAATTATAGATTTTGAAAAGCTGCAAGAATACCCTGAAGGCTATGCTAATATTCCTTATTATAATCAAACTGATAAGAGATGGGGTAATCTTCCTTATGGAAGCAGTACAATATTAAGTGCAGGCTGCGGTCCAACTTCATTGGCAATGGTTGTATCTGGTTTAACAGGAAATAAAGTGACACCAGATATAGTTGCTAATTGGAGCTACATAAATGGACATAGGGCCGAAGGGGCAGGGAGTTATTGGTCTTTAATGACAGCTGGTGGTAAAAACTATGGACTTAATGTTGAGGCTATTAGTAGACAAGATCCTAACTCTATAGTTAAAGCTCTTAGTGATGGATATCCAGTAATAGCGGCCATGGGTAGAGGACATTTTACTAATGGAGGTCACTTTATAGTTTTAAGAGGTGTTACAGAAGATGGAAAGATATTAGTACATGATTCAGCTAGTGTTGAAAGAAGTAATAAGGAGTGGGATATCTCTATTATTATGAATGAAAGTAGTAAAAATGGTGGAGTAAACGGCAGTCCATTTTGGATGTTTAGACCTTAAAATTTGAAGCCTTAAAGCTTAAATATGAAATATCAAAATACAAAACACTCGAAAGGGTGTTTTTTCTTTTTTCTAATTTTTAAAATAATATTTGAAAAGTGGGGGAATAGAAATGAATGAATTAAAACGTAGTGGCAAGAGAACTCGAGAGCAATTAACATTTAGCGATACTTATCTTGTACTTGATAATTTAAGGGAGTATGATTTTGACCTAGTTAGTTTTTATGTAACTTTTAATCAATATATAGATAGAAGAAATTATGAAGGAAAAGCAGAAAATAGTTTAATATTTGCAAACAATGAAGCTCTTTTTAAAGCATTTAATGTCTCTAGAAATAGATTCTATAGATTATTAAAACTAGCTTATGAATGTGGGCTTATTGATATAGATAAAGGTAATCATAATCGAAATATTTATATTCTGAATGATACTGCTCCTTTTGAACCTTTAAAGAAGATCAGAGATTGGGAAGGCAGAAATAATAACGGCAAAGATAAAGACCTGGAAGAAGTAGAGATGACAGCAGAAGACACGGAAGAAATAGAAAAAGCAGAAGATATCGTTGCAGAAGAAATTAATAAAGAGGAAAGTGAAGATAAATTAAAATCAAAAGATTTAGGTGTTAGAAATAATAAATCTAATAATGGAGTATATACTGCAGGGAGTTATCACAGAAAGGGACAACACAAAACAGGACAAGTAGCTGTCCCGAAAAGGGATAACCCGTCATCCCAAAACGGGATAACCATTTATCCCGAATTAGGACAACTAAATCTACCTACAGACAGCATGAATTCTAGTGTTGATAGTATACCTAATAATTCTAATGTTTTTAATAGATCTAAAGATATTAATATATCTAAGTCTATCAGTCTGTCTATAGATAATTATAACGGTGATGATAATTTTGAAATTAATACTATTAATAGACTTAATAATAGAATTGACAGACAGGATAAATCTAAAAAACAATTGGAGAATTTCAACACAATATTAGAGAAATGTGAAGTTAATCTTATTGATGAAGTCTATAGAGATGCAGTTATTCATGCTATAAAATTATTATTTTTAGATATTGAAAATAAAAAAATAGTAAAGATAAGAGACAATATGGTTCCTGCTAATATGATTAAAGAGGATATGGAGAAGCTTAATTTTTTAGTTATAGACCATGCTATAGCTAAATTTAAGAAAGCTAGTAGTGAAAAAGAAATAAGAAATACAGTAGTGTACTTAAAAACTTGTATTTATAATTCGATTCATGAGGTGAGTTTAGATATAGATAATGAGCTTAGACATAATGGGATTATATACTAAGGAGTGATTAGCTATTAGGATCAGATATGATGTTATTTAATACAAAACTTGTACAAATTTTATAATCGAGTATATTCGGCATTTTTATTTTCTAAAATGACATAACTCGACAAAGTATTAGCTAAACATTGTGTATAATATAAATAATTTAATAAATTTGACATATATTTCATGACTAGTGCAGAATATTATCAAAGACCGTTTCTTGAATATAATCAAATATTATGTATAGGCAAACTGGTAGTAGAAATAAAATTTTAGGTAAATAGAAGTTTGATATTATTAGAGATTTAAGGAGGTTTTATTTATGATTTATTATTTGTTAGATGCTTATAAAGCGAAGATTTATGATATGCAAAGAAGAACACTTAGAGACTTGACAAAGAAAGAAATAAATTTATTTATTATCACTATAATTATAGGTATAGCAGCTTTAGGTATAATGTTGATATTTCATGATATCACGATGGTTTATATTGTTACATGGGCAATATTAATATGCATAGGTATAATAGTTTTTAAGAATGTTACAAAAGAAAGTATTGCAAATTATTCAAATAATTTGGTGGAGTATAATAAAAAACTTGATAGTTTAAGAAATACTTTAAAAAATGAGTTTAATTTATATTCAGTAGAAAAAATAGAGATTCTTATTAATGCTTGTAATGAGGAACTTAATAAAAAAGAATTGTCTAATAAATTGTTTGAGCCTTTAGTTAAGGTTTTCACACATGCTATATTACCAGTTATAGCTTTTGTCTTAGGATTAGCTGTAGAGAAAGTTAATTTTATATATGTTATAGAGTATTCTATTCTTATAATCTTTATTATTGTATACTTAACAGGTTTCTACTATATGGTATACCCGCCTTTTGAAACCATAATTAACAAAGAAAGATATATTATAAAGTCTTTAAGGGATGAGTTAAATGACATAATGATGATAGATTTTAATAGATAACTTCTATGTTATAGGTAAGATTTAAATTATTGAAAAATTGACTTATAGAATTTAATTAAGTTTATAATATAAAATATTTATTACAAAGTGTTGCAGACAATGCAACCAAGTGAGTAGGTGGGAAGTATGAGTACAGATTTAGACATATTAGAAATTATTGAATTAATTATTTCGGGTAATAGTACGATTTGAATAATTGTAATGATACTAATTTTACTATGGTTATTTAAAGAAGTAAGAATTACATATTTGAAGGATAGGGATTTTGAAATAGCAAGAATAGAACAAGTACTTAAAGTATATGGAGATTTAGAAGTGAAGATTTTAAGATATTTAGAAAACGAGAAAAAAGAGTCACAGTATTCTTTACAGCAAACTATTAGTGCTTCTTATTCTTTTTTATCGAGGGAAATATTTAAAAATGTGAAGATTATTACTATAGTAATAATAAGAGCAAATTAGAGAATTTGTTGGTATCACTTAGAAAAGAAATTTCATCAATGAATTATGAACAATCTAAAAGAATAGATGTGGAAAAAAAGACATTATAAATTACTATATGAATACTTTGAATCCATTTTTCATTCCAGGAGTAATTACATTTATGACTCTATTACTATTCCTACATAGTGCTATTTTGGGAATAATAGTCATTAATTCTGAAATTGAATGGTACAAAAAGGTATGGATTACATCACAATTTGGATCGGTATATCTCTTGATATTATTGGGCTATGCTTTATTAAATGTGTGGCTTGATAAAAAGCTAGAAAGTAAACCGAGAAACTGGATTTACATTATACTTATAATTATGTCATTCTTTTTAACTTTACATATTGATTACCTTTCTATAATTTATTTTGGTTTTTTGATATATTTTGTGTTTTTTAAGTTTAGTAAAATGATAAAATCTACCAATGAAAATCAAAATTAATAAATTTATTGAGATTAAAAATATTTCATAATATAGTATTTTAATTAGAATGTATCATATTAGATTAAAAACAGGAGTTTGATTATTATGAGTATAAGAAGTTTTGAATTATATCAACAATCACTTGCGCGTTAGGTGAAATTGTAAATAAGTTAAGCGACATATTTGAGAAAGGTGGATATTGATGATATGTGCATATTGTAAAGAAGATAAAAATAGTTCTAAAGAACATATAATATCAGATTCAGTATTAGAACTATTTCCTGAATGTGATTTAACAATAGATTCAGTAAGAAATAGGCAATATAAAGCTGATCCAGTAATAAAGGACGTTTGTTCTAATTGCAATAATAATAGACTTTCATATATTGATGGGTATGCAAAACATATGATTAGCCAGTATTTTGCTAAAGCTTATGAGCAGGATGATACTTTAGAATTTGAATATGAATATGATAAATTATTAAAGGTACTAATGAAATTCACATATAATGATTTAAGGTCGCACAAAAATGATATATCATTTTTTGATAAAGGTGTATTGGAATTTCTACTTAATAAAGAAAAGAAAGATATAGGCAAACATGTGACAGTATTAGGCGGATTATGGGTTAATACATCACCTATGCCAGAATATATTTTTGGAAATCTTAAGTTAAGATGGGTAAATGGGTCTATATTTTTAGATAATTCTATGATTAAAAACGTTGATTATCATACTGGGAGGGTTTTTTATAGGGAAGAGAACAAGCAAGTAGTATTAAAGGGGTTAACGATGTCTTACTTCTTTAGATTTAATTCAGGTTTGTTTGTTATTCTTTTTTGGGATAGTGAAGAAACTCGGTATGACAATGAGAAGTTTCTGCAACTCTCTTATCCATATACATTAATAGATCCTACAAGTAATAGTGTGATATTGGAGAGATGTACACATGCATATAATTGTCACCAACCCCATTTAATTGATGTTAGTTGGGGGATAGGAATGGCAGATGCTACAAATGGAATGGTAAGTACAGATATAAATCCTATCGACATTCAGAAAACATTGAATGAAGAGTGGGAAAAACATGAACAAGAAGTAAGAATAAAACATAAAAAAGAATAAGTGACATATTTCTGCATATAGGATTACCTAACAAAATATCTATGCCCGTTACACACACCTCTTTACTAGTTACAAGCACTACCTACGGAGAAAGGTTATGGGGGGCCAGTTCAAAAGGAGTCGGAGATACGAAACGTTAGGTGAAATTTCTGGTATGATGTAGAAAATTAAATTAATAGAGGTAGAATTATAGCAAGAGATAATTTTACTCAGCAGGTTAAAGATACCTTGGCTAAAAGAGTGGCTTATATTTGTTCAAACCCAGGTTGTGGGAAATTAACATCAGGACCACATTCTGATTCAAGTAAAGCATCTATTATTGGAGTTGCTGCACATATAACGGCTGCTTCAAAAGGTGGACCAAGTATGATCCAAGTATAGATGAAAATCAAAGAAAATCTGCTGAAAATAGAATATGGTTATGTGAAAATTATGCTTCGAAATTGATAAAGATCCTGATAAATTCCTAGTTGTTATACTTTGCAGTTGGAAACAGCAAGTAGAGATAAGAGCAGCTAATACATATTCAATCAGGAATTTTTATCTCCAAGACGATAATTCAAAAATAAAAAATATATAAAAAAATTAATAAGATATTTACAGAAGTAGTACAGCTTTATAAATATTTTAATACATACTATGAATGTAATTTAGCACACTATGAAGATCACGATGAAGCGATTATTTCTTTAGAAAAGTACTACAACTTTCATGAAGGTATATTTGCTCAGATTAAAGCATTGAAGGAAGATAAAAATACATTAGAAATACTTATTAAAACTCACCAATTGGATATAGATGAAGATATTTATAATAATATATAAATTTTGCGAGCTTGGCGGATTTATTTATCAAAGCGATGGGCAGTAGGGCTATATAGTAACTATCATAAAAATTTTTTTGAAAATATTATTCTAAACTATGAGGTAAGGAAAAATTTGAGCAATTATATAATAAAAAAATTAAATTACTCTATAAAGGGTTATAGTATGATGTAACAACTTCACCTAACAAGCCATTTCAACTAAGGGTCTGTCGGGAGCTATCAAGGAACAAGGCAGATCACACTCACTTAGAGTAAGGCATTGGGGCACGGTGAGTGTCAGTAATGGCGATGATGTTATCGGAAAGATGAGGTGAGTTAGCTATGTCTGCTGTGTATATTATTTTTGATTTAAAATCAAATCTATAAATAATGAGGGATTATAAGTGAGTCGGATAGATAAATTTTGCTACTGGTGTGGAAAACCAGCAACATCAAAAGAGCATGTCCCACCAAAGTGTTTATTTCCCGAGGAAAAAGATGTTCGAGGGATTTATGATAAGACATTTAGATACAGATTAATTACAGTTCCATCATGTGATGAACATAATCTAGGTAAATCACACGATGATGAGTATTTAATGTCGTGTCTTGCACCTTATTTTGGCAATAATGGTGTAGCATTTGTTCACACACAAACTAAAGTTAGACGTGCTTTAGAGAGAAAAAAAGATTTACAGAAGATGATAGAAGAAAAAATTGTAAAAGTTCATGATCGATACTTTCCTACGTTGATTATTGAGGTAGATAATTATAGACTTTTAAATTCTTTTGAATCCATTGGAAGAGCACTTTATTTTCATAAGTATAATAAACAATTTACAGGTATATGTAAGATAATTCCTGTTTTTATAAGAGATAAAGAAAAGAATACGGAGTGGAATAATTTCTGCGATCTATGCGTGAAATTAACAAAATCTGAGCGTAAAAGTTGGGCAATAAATGGAGATAATCCGGACATTTTTAAATACCAATTTGGCAAAGAAGATAAGGTAGGATGTCAAATGTTGATTATGACATTCTATAATAATTTAGAAGTATATATGACTTTCGCAAATTCCAAAGCTATCGATATTCTCAAATTGAAAAAATAGTTTTAGCATAGCTTAGCTGCCTTCATCCATACGATAATAATATATTTACGCAAAGGTGCACTAGGCACAATTTTAAGGTTTTGGGCACTACATCCCTTCCACCGGGAGCAAAGCTCCTCCAAGGGTTAATTGGCGACCGGTTCAGGGACGGCGCAAATACTGGGCTGTTAGCGGAAATTTAGCTAGAATTCTATAATACTTTTTTACATATATTATTTACATTTGATAATGGAGCTGATGTAAATGTTATATAATGTAGATGGTTTAATTAGATAATAGTACTATATGAATTTTGTTTGATAAAACTAATGTTTATAATGAGAAGTTTAAAAAAAGAAATTAGTAATAGATTAACTCTAAAAAGATGTTTTTCGAACAATAAAAAAGCAAATAAGTTTATTAATTTATGTTTTTAATATAACTGAATCCAAGTTTATGAATACCGTTGAATATCATATATAAAGCAAGCTTGGTCGTGTTAACGTAACGCTATATAAAATCGTACACAAAGATTGCTATATCCTGTATCAAATTGAAAAAGGCTTTATCTTTAAGAAAAAATATAAAAGCATATAGCATTTTTATCATGCTATGTGCAAGTGGGGGATAAGTATGGAAGCAAATAAAATTAGATTACTTGAGTTTATCGGATCTAGTAAAAGAACTTTTAATATACCAGTTTATCAAAGAAATTATGATTGGAAAGAGGAACATTGTAAAAGATTGTTTTTAGATATTGAACATATTGCATCAAGTAATTTTGAAGTTGATCATTTTTTAGGAACGATAGTTTATGTTATAGGTTCAACACAGCCTAATTTTATGGAATTCATAGTCATAGATGGTCAGCAGAGAATTACAAGTGTTATGCTTTTAATAAAAGCTCTGTATGATAAAATTGAAGATACTGAACTTAAAGAAGATATCTTGGAAACATATTTAATAAACAAAAGGGCTCCACAAACCCTTAGATTAAAATTAAAACCGATTGAAAGTGACATGTTAGCTTATGAAAAAATTATTGAAAATGAAAATATAGCAGATAGTTCAAATATTATTAAGAACTACAATTTATTTAAGCAGTTAGTAGATAAGTCAAGCTACTCTGCAGAAAGTCTCTATAATGCTTTGAATAATATAGAAATTGTATATATAGCATTAGATAAGGATAAAAAATCAGAAAATCCACAATTAATATTTGAAAGTTTGAATTCCACTGGTCTAACACTTACTCAAGCTGATTTAATTAGAAATTTTCTTTTAATGAATCATGAATATGAAGAACAAAAGCGATTATATAAAAACTATTGGTCAAAAATTGAAGGCTATCTACCAAATGCAATTATATCTGACTTTGTTCGTGACTATCTTACTATGAAAAGCGGCTTAATACCAAAAAAAGATAAAGTATATAAATCTTTTAAAGAGTTTGTAAATGAGAATATAAACTATAATGAAGAACAGATCTTAGAGGAATTACTTATATATGCAGAATATTATTCATGGTTAATTAACTGTAATAGTCCAAATAAAATGTTAAATGAATTATTACAGCAATTACAACAGATGAAGTCAACCGTTACATATCCTGCTATGTTATACATATTCGAAGATTGCTTTGCATACAAAAAAATTACTGTTGATAATCTTATTGAGATTATCAGAATAATTTTATCTTATCTATATAGACGATTAATTTGTGAATATCCTACAAATGCTTTAAATAAAATTTTTGCAACTTTATCAAGTGAATTAGAGAAATTGGTACTAACTGATGAAACATACTATGATGCCGTTGTTAAGATATTAGCTTCTAAGTCAGGAAGTGGAACATTTCCTAGAAATGAAGAGTTTAGAAGAGCGTTTATATTAAAGGATTTATATAAAACTAAAATTGATAAATATACATTATTTCAATTGGAAAAGTATAATAACAAAGAAGTTGTAGACCTAAATGGAGAAATAACAGTTGAGCATATTATGCCACAAAAACTATCTCCATCTTGGCAGATCGACTTAGGAAAAAGATACGAAGAAATACATAAAGAGTTTTTACATACAATTGGTAATTTAACTCTATCAGGTTATAATCCAAAACTATCTAATAAAAGATTCTATGATAAAAAAGAAATACTTATAAACTCAAATATTTCAATAAGTAGGGATTTAACAAAGTATAGTATATGGAATGAAGAGACAATAAAAGATCGTGCAGAATACTTATTCAAAATTGCTACATTGATTTGGAACTTACCAGAGAAATATAACTATGCTATTGATGTTGATAAAATAGATTATGATATTGATTATAATATTATGGATGATCTAAATGTAACAGGTGAAAAACCACGGCAGCTTATTATCTTAGATATGGAATACAATGTTAATTCATGGAAAGATGTATTAAGAGAAATATGTAGGAAGTTGTATGAATTAGATGCACAAATCTTTGAATCATTTGTTAAACATAAAGATTTTGAAGGAAGAGAAAGACGAATAATTTCAAATAGCTCTGATGGAATGAATTCTCCATTTAAACTAACAGAAAAAATATATATTGAGACAACTTTAAATGCTAACGCTATTCTAAATTACTGCAAACTAATTGTTGAAAAATATGATATGCAAAATGATATTTTTTTCAGATTACGCCCATAAAAAGAAAGTAATATAATTTCTATATTTTTACGTGGTCGACTTAATGTCGACCTATGATTTTGTAAGATGTATAACTTTAAATAGCGCGTCCATTCACTCACCTTTAGGCCTAGTGGAAAACTACCGGGAAGTATGCCAGACCATACTCTACATATGCAGGTAAGACTTTGGAGTAGGGAGTGTCGGGAATGGTGAAAACGTTAGTGCGCTAAGCAAAGCTTAACATTTCTTGCGGGATTAGAGTCCTTGTCAGGTAAGGCCTAACCAGTCACATGTATTGATTGTTGTTCCGATACTGGTTAAAACAAAAATGAAGCGTAAACAGAGAATTTCATAGCCTACAGGGAACACGGTAGTCCTGAAGCATATTCAGTCTTGTAAATCGTATAACTAGAAATAGGAAAATGCAGATGGCAGCATTTAAAGGTTATGGAAGCGAGTACGGGGGGCAGATTAATCTGTATTACTCTAAGGCAGAAAGTCTGATCATGTGGGGAATCGGGTAACTCGTATACACAATCCACAAAGGAAACGAATACGAATCTCACTGAGGAAATTGGCGAGAAGGTTATATATTCTTAGTATATAACTGATTACAGAAGTGAATACACTTGAAAATCATAGTGCGGTAGTTCAACATATTTGGTAACTGACAAGCCTACTGTGGTGGTGACATTCGATATTAGCTTGTAAAGAGGAGATTGATTATTGTGAGCAGAAGAAATTTTGAATTATATCAACAGTCTATATCTGATGAGTTTAGAGCATTAAAAAATAGAGTAAGGAATATAATTGGTCAAAACCATTGGGGGGAAGAAGGAAGATATAAAGAGATAATTTTAATGAATATATTAAATCGATTTTTACCAAAACACTTATCTGTTGGAACAGGTTTTGTATTATGCCCAGAAGATAAAATGACAAAGCAAATTGACATTATTATTTATGATAATAGATTTCCGTTAATCTTTTCTGAAGGAGATTTTGTGATATGCTCTAATCAAAATGTAGTTGGAATTATTGAAGTTAAGACTAAAGTATACATAGGACAAATTAATGAGGTCATTAAAAAAGCCCATGAAAATGGAGTGCTAATTGGAAATCATATTTTTAATGGAATATTTGCATATGATAATCAATTTAAGTTAATGGCAGAAGAGGAAACAAGTAGCAGAACATTAAAGAATACATTGAATGAATATTATGGTTATGTTAACCATATTTCTTTTGGTGAAAATTTCTTTATTAAATATTGGGATAAGCCACATAAAAAGTTTTATTCATTATATTATATTAAAAAGTTTTCATTTCCATATTTTATTTCTAATTTAGTTGAACTGTCCTACTGCATTACTACTGAAAATAATTATATCTATAATGGAATTGATAATATTTCTAATTATCTGTACAGTATTGAGAGTGGCAAAGAAAGTTATAAATTTAGTGAAATTGAAGTGGGAAGAGTCTATTAGGACTTGAGCTGAATATCACCTAACATAGCGTTTGCATAAGGATACACTAAGGCATGTTTTTAGGGCAGTGTGCACCATGTTTTTTATTAGACGATGAGAGTTGATATTGGGTAAGATTAGTTTGGGCGATTTAGAGACGTCATAAATACAATACCGGCTGATCAATATTAAGCTAGATTATATTAAGGGGGATATAATGAAAAAAGTACTATATAATATAATTCATGGTTTAAAAATATTAAATGCATTCTTGATGCCTTTAATAGCAATAGGTTTAGTAATATATTTATATAGCTTTACATATTCTACAATCAACTTTATTGATTCAGGGATTTTTAATTTATATGCTACACATGGTAAATACGATTATAACCCATTTTTGTCGCAAGAGATAGATGAAAAAACTAAAATCTATTCTACTTTACTTTCTAATTTTGAAATTACTAAAGTTAATAGAATACAAGATCTTTATGAAAAGATTCTTGAAGATAAGGAGTTTTCTAGAAATATTTTAGAAGGTAATAAAGAATACACAAACTATCTTAAAGGAATGGGATTAGATATTAATGAGCTTTTTTACTATGGTGAAAGAATAATGAAACTTGATGAAAGTATACTTAATGGAGCATATTATTTTATGGCTTTAAGTGTCATTATAATTTATGCATTATTTTATAAATTTAGATTAGGCATTTATATTAGCGGGGCTGTTATTTATTTACTAAGTAATTTAAGTAATTTTACTAATCAACTATCATCTTATTTTATAGTAACTATCATGAATAAAATAGATAATAATATAGAGATAAGTAGCTTAGATAATCTGCGGGATTCATTTTTTCCAGCAATTAAAGAAGCTATTCTTACATATATCATTCTTGATGTAATTTTCGAAAGCATAAATAGTAAAAAACAAGTTGACTTAAATCATGAAATGAAAAAATTTTATTATTCAATCTATAATATTGTAGATTATTACGATCATAATAAGCATAATTTTGACAATGTAAAATTTGTAAAACTTCATATTTCTATAAATAAAATTAAAAAGTTTCTGGTTAAAAACAGAAGTGATGATTACTGTAGAAAAATATTAGAATGTGTTGAAACTGTTGTTAATATAAAAAAGGATGAACGTAATTTAATTATAGTTGATAATGAATTGTTTATTGATAAACTTAGAGAGATAATAGACTATATCAATAGATCTTCTGAGCTAACAAGAATGGTATATTAAATAACTTTTTTCTAATAACCATCTTATATAATTGGTTATCTAGAGGTATTAATTATCAACGTATAGTAATAACGTGCCCATGACATTAGAGATTAAAGCTCCATAGAGATACTTTAATAAAAGCTTTAGAAATAAACTAAGATATGGCGCGTAGACAAGCCACTCTAGAAACTTGCTGTAAGGTGCTATATATCACCCGATAGTGTAGAAGATAGGTTTACATTCCTACTGATTAGACTAAAAATATCGATTGTGTAGTATAGCCATGTTATAAATAAAATTAGATATTAAAATTTCTATGTTTACAGAATGTATATTATTTTTGTAGTTACAAGTGTATAAGCTACTATAATATTTATGTTTGATAAAGGACATCTACTTAGGTAGATGTTTTTTTATAGTAATAAAGTTTTTTAATATTGATAGTTATCCTAAATAAGCATTTAAAGTATTAAAATTCAGGGAGACAAAGATTTTTTATAGTTATTTATAAATAATTTATTGAGATTATAAGACACGTGTGGTATTATTGATATAGTAAAATTCAAAAAGATGCATAAGATGCATTATTTATGAAAGAAGGAGTTTAAGTGGAAAGAACACAAATAACACAAATAACTTATAGTACATCTTATATTCTAAATAAATATAATATCACTAGGCAAACACTAAACAATTGGATTAAAAATGGTTTAATATCAGATCCAAATAGAGATTGGAGAGGTTGGAGAATATGGACAGATGATCTACTTAAGGAAATTCATCAAGTTATAGAGAATAAGAGAAATAATAGGAACAATTCAAGAAAAGTCCATATTCTTGAAAATGATAAGTTACATATAAACAATAGAAGATATTTGGGAAGTAAATATAAATTGATCCCCTTTATTAAAAACATTGTAAAAAGTGAATGTGAAGATATTAAGGTATTCACTGATATTTTTGGAGGAACAGGTGTAGTAGGCAATGCCTTCAATTCTAAAGGGACTAAAATTATAGTAAACGACATCTTATATTCAAATTTTTTGGCTTATAATACTTGGTTTAGTAAAGAAGCATATGATATGAATAAGATACGAAAGTTAATAAAAGAGTTTAATAACATTTCAGCTGAAGATGAAAACTATGTTTCAAATAACTTTGGAAACAAATATTTTACTATACAAAATTCTAAAAAAATTGGAGCAATAAGAGAAGAAATAGAACTACTTTCTTCAAAACTAACATTTAGAGAAAAAGCAATATTAATTACATCATTACTATATGCTATGGATAAGGTAGCGAATACCTGTGGTCATTATGATGCTTATAGGCAAACTTTGGATACTATGCAGACATTAAGACTTCAAATACCAGTAATTAATGATGCAGTTAATATAAATAATGAAATATATAGGGAAGATGCTAATAAGCTTGCGAGAAAGATTAATAGCGATATAGTTTATATAGATACACCCTATAATTCTAGACAATACTCAGATTCATATCATTTGCTAGAAAATATAGCTGAATGGAAAAAGCCAGAGCTAGTAGGTGTAGCAAAAAAAATGGTTGATAGGAGTCATATAAAGAGTAAATACTGCACGATAAAAGCACCAGCTGTATTTGATGATTTAATAGCGAATATTGATTCTAGGTATATTTTAGTATCCTATAATAATATGGCCAAAAAGGGAAATGGTAGATCAAATGCTAAAATTAGTGATGATGAAATTATGGATTCCTTAAGTAAAAGAGGCAAAGTAAAGGTGTTTGATACAGAATTTCAATACTTTACTACTGGGAAGACAGACTTACAAGACCATAAAGAAAGACTATTTCTTTGTGAATGTAAGTAAAAGGAAGGTGTATTTATATGGACAAAAAATATGATGATTTGATAAAGTCACCTTTAAATTATACAGGTGGTAAATATAAATTATTAAAACAGCTATTACCTATATTCCCAGATGATATAGATCTTTTTATTGATTTATTTTCAGGGGGTAGTGATATTGGAGTCAATGCAAGTTCCAATTATGTTATATCTATTGACTGCCAAAAACAATTAATACGATTATTTAATACTTTTAAAGAAATTGATAAGGATTATGTATTTGATACTATTAATAAAATAATTAATAAATATGAGCTTTCAAATTCGGATTTATATGGTTATGAGTATTATAATTGTGAAAGCTCTAGTGGGTTGAGCAAATATAATAAAGATAAATTTCTAAAATTAAGACATGATTATAATAATAGATATGTAGATAATAATTATTTCGATATTCATTTTTATGCAATAATAATTTATGCTTTTAACAATCAAATAAGATTCAATAAAAAAGGAGAATGTAATATACCAGTAGGAAAAAGAGATTTTAACGAAAATTTACAAAAAAAACTATCAATCTTTATAGATCGAATAAAAGAAAAGGACATAACATTTTGTTTAAATGATTTTTATAAATTTGATTACGACAATTATTGTAATGATAATACATTTATTTATGCAGACCCACCTTATCTTATTACGACTGCCACATACAATGAACAAGATGGATGGAATGAAAAAAAAGAAAGAAGTTTATTACAATTATTAGATTATATAAATGAGAAAAAAATAAAGTTTGCATTATCTAATGTGTTAGAGCATAAAGGAAGGTCGAATGATATTTTAATAGAATGGAGTAAAAAATATAATATACATTATTTAGATTTTAACTATAGTAATTCTAATTATCAAAAAAAAGAGATTAATAAAAAGTCTAAGACGGTAGAAGTCTTAATAACAAATTACTAGAGCTAACCCCAATAATGATAGGGGTTTTTTTATATTTAATTTAATGTATAATAGAGTATATGGTACATAGTGGAAGGAGGTAATAATCTGTCTATATATCAAGTTGATAGGGTTCAATATATTAAATCACAAGATAAGCTTATGATATTTGAATTTCTTATGGTTGACGATATTAAAGAATTTATTAAGAATTTTAAAAACGAAGGGAACAGGTTTTCTGAAAATTATATAGATTATAACTATTATAATAAGCTTAAAGCATTATATGATACATCAAATATTAATGACACCTGTTTATTAATTATAATTTACGATAAATTCTTAAAAAAAATTTTTTATGTAGAGTGTACTGGAAGTTTTAAAATTGTTATAACTGATTTTGAAACATTTCAACAAAAATTTATTGAAATAAATAATAAGGATGGTGAAGAAAAGAAATCAAAAATATTAGGTTCTATTAGGGGAGAAAACATTGACACTTTTGTATTAGATACATTAAAACAAATTAATTGTTGTATAGATGAAAATGATGATAATGGCTTAGAGCTAACAAAAAAATTACTAGGAGAATATACCACAAAAGGTTTTGACTTTGACTTATTCCAACATATAAAATCCACAGGCGAAACAATTATCTATGAGTTTTTAAAAAATGAAACAAGCTACGTAACTAATTATACTGCCCATCCCATGAGATACTGCTGGACAGGAAAACCAAAGGATAACCGTCAGAAATTCATTGGTCTTTGGACTGTAAAAGAAAAACTAAATGGAAGATTGTTTCTTATTAACTATAGTGATTGCATAGAAGATGGTATTGGAATTTCGGAGATACTTGATCTTGATGTAGAAAAAGGTATTAAAGAAGAATATAAGTATAATTTAACATACGAAGAATTTATAAATTGGATGACACAAATGAAGGATTATAAAAGTAGTGATAAAGATTATTTGAAGCAACTTAATCATAAAAGAAAGTATTTTGATGAAAGCTTTTTTTATGATTGGAGTATGAATAAAAGTAGATATCGCTAAAATTTAGAAAGAAGTATCTTTTTTAAAAGTTTTAGATATGTTTTAAGTTTAGGACATGTGTTTCTTATACAATTGTTCTTACTATCAATTTTAAGTATAATTTTTTCCTTTATATAATTATTGATGTAGAGCTGCTGAAGTATAATGGGAGTGACTTTAGATTTTGGAATATAAGAATGAGGTGTGGAACCGTGGCAAAACTGTGGAATGCTTAGACGACAGTAAGAAACCCTAAAAGGATTTTGTATGTTTGTTAACATATAAACGGTAAGAGATGGAACAATGATACACAGTGTGAATATCAAATTAGGCTCATACAAAATAAATTGTATAAGTCAAAAATAAATCATAAAAATTTTTCTTTGCCATCTATGACATATGAACGAGCAAAAGAAATATTTTATTCTACAAAGTATGCAGTAGAAGATTACGGAATTAGGGGAAGAACATCCTTGAATCCATTGGAAAAGTTAGGGTTTGTAAATACTAGTAGAGGTTTTGTTGAAATCACCAATATAGGTTGGGATTTAATCAACGGTACTATAAGCTACTCAGAGGCTATGAATCTACAAGTGCAACAATGGAAGTACATTGATGAAGGAGCAAATATTAAACTATTTATAGCTATATTACATTTAATAGAAGAGATAAACAGTCTATATAGTTCTGCCGATGGAATATCTATATCTGAATTCCGTTTATTTGGAATGACTATAAATAATTATAAAGATATTAGTAATCATATAATGGCTGTAGATTCATATAGAAAGGATCAGTTAGATCCTAGGAAATTATTAAGAACCTATAGCAATTATTATAATTATGATGATTATCTTGATAATAATGTAAAGTATATGAAGACATCTACTTTTTTAGTCGTTAATAACGGTAGAATAACTTTTAATTACAACCGTAAAGCTGCCATTGACAATATTTTAAAAACAGATGACGGAAGAGCTTATTAGGCAATTTTAAGGAGGTTAATAAATTTGGTTATTAATTCTACTCACTATTGTTGGGTAATAGGGAATACGGGTTTTAGAGAAAGTGCTTTGTATGAAAAAATAGAGTCATACTTGCTTATATTAGAAGAGTTTAAACTGAAAGGATATAAATGGAGTGATAACCAGAGAGAATTTTTTGATTTAATGAATAAATCTGGTTTTATGGAAAATGCAAGTACTTCTGATAGAAATGCCTCTAAAGCTGCAAGACTTAAAACTTCACCATTAGAGAAATTGGGTCTTGTTACTGTTGATAGAGAAATTACAGAAGTTGGTCAGGTGATTTTGGATAGAGCAAAACTAAGAATTTCTAATAAGAACTTTAGTTTTGATGAAGATCATTTCTTAGAGAATGATGGAGATATATATTTGAAGCAATTACTTAAGTTGCAGTTTTTTGCAAATGATGAACAAGCAATACATCCCTTCATATTATTTCTTAAGTTTTTAGATGAGTTTAAGTATCTTTCAAATAATGAAATGGCATATATTCTACCTTTAATTATTTGTGAGGATTTAATTGAATATGGAAAGGAATCAATTCGTAAATATCGGAAAGATAAATCGCAAAGAGAATTTAATGAATATGAGTGGATCAAAACATATCTTATTAATCATAAAGACATGTTAAGCAATGTACGGCGTATCAAAAATTATATTTTAGATAATATCAATAATATCGAAGATTATTTTACAGATACAAACGAGGAAGAAATTAAAAATGTAATAATTCACATGGATGACAATGGAAAATCAAAAGAGTATAGTCTTAAATTATATGATTTATTTTATTCCATGTATGAATTATGGCTAAATATTGATGATACTGAACTTAGCAAGAAAAGCATTGATTCTATAATTGTTGCAATAGAAAAAACATCTAGTACTCAAGAGAAAGAATGGAGAAAAGTTGTATTAGGCGTTACGAATAAGGCTGTTTTAAAATCGCTGAACAATGAAAAATATCAATTACTTATTAAACATTTTAAAAGTACTATATATGATAGGAACTTTGAAAAGTTTATTTTAAATATATTTGATCACTTATGGTACATTAAAATTTTAAATAATTTAAAAGATTATGCGGATCATAATACAAGATATTTGAAGTTGTCTAATATCTTAGAAAGTGCTTATGCTGAAGGTGAAAAAGCTTTAAAAATAAGTGAATTCTATTATACACTAGTAAATAAAATATTGAATGATTCAAATATCAATAAGTTGTTTTTAAATTTAAATGAATATAAAAGCTATTTATATAATAATACTTATACATTACCAGCCTTGCTTGAAGAGGACATGAATGAAATAGCCTTAAATATCATCAGTCAAATTGAGAATATTTCTGATGAAAAAGTTAATGTAGAGAAACCTGAAGATATCAATTATAGGCAATGGATAAATCTTCTTAAAGATAAGTTTATGCAGAAAAAAGTCATTAATATGATTGAAGTAACTAGAGAAGGTATACTTAATAATGAGCCAGATAATATTATAAATTGCTTAAACTTCATAGAAAAACGTAAGGATTCTAAGCTGCGTGAATTAATTGATACAGAAGCAGACATACCTACAGTTTTTGAGTATTTAGTTTGGAAGTCTTTTTTACTTCTAGGAGACTACACTCAAAATCCTATAAAATTTGCTAATTTTAGTTTTGATAATGATTTAAAGCCTGTTCAGCATGCTGGTGGGGGAATGGCTGATGTTATATTTAAGTTTGATGATCATGATCTAATATTAGAGGCAACATTAACTAATGAGGAAAATCAAAGAAAATTAGAAATGGAACCAGTACCACGCCATCTTGCAAAGTACAGATATGAGATAAGCGATAATTCATATTGTATTTTTGTAGCACCTAATATAGATCCTAATGTTGCCGTTGTTCATCGGGCCTTTAAACAATATCCATATTATGTGAAAGATAAAGAGGATAGAGAATATAAGCCAGTTAATAATTTATTAATACTACCAATATCTATTAATGAGTTAAAATCAGTGATTAAATTTTCCATTAACAATGATATTTTATATAAAAAAATAAAAGAGAATATTTTTATGAAACTGTTATTGAGTGAGACTGATAATGGTTATACATGGTATAAAGATGAAGTCGTTAAAACCATTAATAATTTATAAAAATAAAGTAAGATAATGATTGAGTATTAGTAATTTACTAAAAATCAATACTTGAATAATAAAAAAGGTGAGCTAGCATAAAAGCTCACATGGCCGAACTACTAACCGTCTAATTTTAAATATAATTTGGCGGTTTTTTTATATTCATAAAACAAACTAAAGATCACTACTACAAATTTAAATAAAGAAGGTGAATATTAAGAAAAGATTATAGTATTTATTATTTGAAACGTACATCATTTTTTAATCTATAATCTATAACTAAGATTTCAATAGAAATAATAATCTTTCTGTTTTTATGCAAACCCTTCGAGAATATGTAATAATATTTTTGTACATCTATTAAAGCCTATAATAAAATAAGAAGTTTAAAAAGTGAAATATCACTATCCGTTGGCTGTATCATAGTGAATACATTACTTGTACCAATTTACTGAGAAAGAAAAACTATTGTTTTTTATGTCACAAATAAATGTGAACTCGAAATAAGGTAAAAAAATATACTCCTTTCGGAATAATATTTTTATCTACCTTTCAATAGCTTTATTAAATCATATTTTATATTATTAATCTTTTTCCTTAGTCTGTATTACTTAATTCATCAGAAAGCTCAGAATTACGATCTTGCATATCCCTAATTTTATAAAGCTCTATTAGCTTTTTTAATTCTTCTTGACTTTCAGGAGATAAGTTACGTATTTCTTTAGAAATTTCATCTGAAGACCCATTATATTTCTTCTGATTTTTGATAATGTCTTTGATAGGCTGTTTAATATCAGTTCTTCCAAGAAGATAGTCTACAGAGACATCAAAAAAGTCAGCAAGTCTATTTATCATCTCGATATCGGGGATTCTTTTATTCAGCTCATACTGTGATAAAGATTGACTAGTTATATTCAGTTTTTTAGCTAATTCAACTTGAGATATGTCTTTTTCTTCTCTAAGTTTTCTAAGAGTATGTCCAAATTTCATAAGTATCCCTCTTTCAACGCATTGTTTATTTTAAATATAACACAACATATATATTTGGCATCGAAATTAAACAAATAGATTAATTTTTAATTAAAAGGCTATTGACTTAAACGAATCGTTTAACATATAATAAATATAAAGTTTAACAAATTATTTAGAACTATAAATGGGGTAGATATTTTGAAAGGATTGAAGACTATTAGAGAAAAAATAAACTTACACAAACTCAAATGGCTAATATAGTGAATATTTCAGCGCAAGGATATAACTCTTATGATAAAAAAGAAGAAAATTACCAATTGAAATTGCTATTTTAATATCTGAAATTTTCCAAGTAAGTTTATAAGATATTTTTTTAAAAATTGATTAAACAATATGTTTAATTGAATAACCTTAATTTATATATGCAGAGCTTATAAAAGCGCTCATATTTAAATATATAAATTTTTAACTTTGTAGTAATTGTACCTTGAAAATTGAATATCGGTAGTATTGCAAGTACGTTACTCTTGTGGCTGAAGAGGGAAGCGAGCTGGTGGACGGGTTGGTTTTTTTATTCAATAGCCCACATACAACACCGAAATTAGCATTGGTTATGCTAAATCGCCATGACCCACAGGAGGAAAATAATGATACTTCCACTTAGTCCTAGGAGATCCCCTGGAGAGTGGCTTCCACATTGTGGGGGAGTACTGCGATGTTTCTTATAAAGGAGGGCATATGCAGTATTATGATATCTACTAACCATAGATAGCTTGTAATACTAATTTTTATAAAGATGATAAATAAGTTAGATTTAGAGTCTAGGTTATTTATTATTTTTATAAAGTCAATTATATAAAAGGAATAGGATTTATAAATTAAAAAAGTAGATATTGAAAGGAAAAATTGAGTAGCTCTAAGTGATGTTTTTTACATATAGGTTAGTACTCAATGCGGTATAATATGCTTAAGGTATTATTTGAAGGAGCGTGGCATTGTGAAGAATATAGAGCAGATTATTAAAAAAGTTAACGGAACTATGGCAATGGAAGGAATGCCTTTAACTGAGAAGATAAAGAAAGACTTAGATTATATTTATCTGATGAGGTAAGTTTTGAAGAAATGAAAAAAAGAATAGTTAAAAAGCATACTATTTGTAGTATACAGTGTTGATTTTTCAGATATATCAGACATTGAAATGATAGAAGCAAGTGTAGAGGCTTTTAATTGTGATTATGATAAAATGATAGAAATATTCAAGAAAATTACTAAACCTATCATGAAGGAAGCAGAGGAATTTTATTAAAACGATAGCAACTAAGAATAGTGCTATTATGAAAATATATGAAAAACAAAGAAGATTTATCAGAGGAAGATTGGGATTTAGAAATATAAAATTATGAAATTAATGTATTAGATATAGAGGCTAAAATTTAGCTTCTTTTTTATGACTAATATGAAATTGTAAATCTGATAGAACTGTGAACAAGTCATAGATCTAATATATTTGTAAAAAAATTATTTAACAGGAACTGTTCATTTGAATACTTTTTATTTTGAGTTAAATAGCCATAATGTATAGCGAATTAGTCAATGTTTATAGAACAGAATTTTGTCGATAATTGCGATCTTTTATTAAAGGAAAGTTAATATATTTTGTAGAAAATGTATCTATAATAGCAACTTATATACAGTTATATGATTATAACAATAAAATTGACGAAATTTAGGGGGGAGAAGCTATGAATATTGAAAGATTTTTTAATTTTAATAACAAAGAAGAAAAGGAAATTGATACACCTGTTTTTAAAATTAAAGATAACATTTTAACTTTTGAAAATAATTTAATTCAAATTAGCAATATATCTCAGGTATCTATATATCCAGCCGCTAAACGACCAGTTCCCACGTATATTCCAATAATCATATTAATAGGTCTAATTTTTATAAGTTTTGGTAGTAATAATATGAAGTTCATAGGATTTCTTTTTTCAGGTATAGGTATATATTTAGGCTACAAAGTTTATGAGAGGAATGCTAATAGAGGAGACATCTTAAGAATTCAATTAAACTCAGGATTTAATTTTTCGATTATTTGTAAGGATAAGGACTTTTTATACAATATAATTGATGTATTAAAAGATTGTTTTAACAACAATAAATCAATTGCTACTATTGACTTTCAAAATTCTGTTGTTACTATCGGTGAACAAAATAAAGTTATAATTGATAAAAATTCTAGTGAGGAGATAATAGCATGATGAAAAATACAAGTATTGTTAATTCTGTTGTTACAATTGGAAAAAATAATGTTGTTAGAACTTATTTAATGAACAATGAAGATGATATTAAATGGGATGTATTAAAGTCTGAATTTCTTAATATTATTAAGAAATTACCTGAAGGATCAGACGAACTTGAATTTTCTATAGAAGCTTATGATTATATTGTTGAAAAAGATAAAAATAAGTTCTTGAAATTGATAAAAGACAATATAGCTAATTTCACATCAAGTTTATTTAGTACTACAGCCAGTGCATTTTTGATAGATTTTATAAAAAAAGTAGCCTAAAATCGGAGTATTAAAGAATACATAATAATAGTAATTAGATTGATATGAAATACTTAAATGTTAATATTACTAATTCAAAAAAGAAGTTAGAAATCTGAAGGTATTGAAAAAGTATCTTTGAATAATAGCTTCTTTTTTGTATCTTGAAATCGATCGGATATTGAAAAATAAAATAAAAATGACTGCATTAAATAGCAGTCTAATGGAGGTAGTATAATGGAGAATATATTAAGAAGTATTTCAAGTTCAGATTCTTTTATAATTGATTTGACTGGAATTGTTACAGCGATATTTCCAATATCTGTATTATTAACTATTATAATAAGATATATAAAAAACATAGAAAGAACGTTAATATATAAAACCTTTAAGTTTCCATCAAACATACAAGAATATAGGGATATAAGAAACATATTGAAAGTATTGACTTATATTATCATACAAATATCACTATTTGGATTTATTACTTATACCATAGTATATTACTACTTAATATACTATGGTATATTTTTACCTAGAATGTATGGCATTAAAACATTCTTGTAGGCAAAGTGAATATATAAGCAATAGCCCCTGTAGTGGTAGAGAATAAAATGATAAATAAATATATCCAATGTTTTTTATTAAGGTTTGGTTCTTTCTTACTTAAGGTACTGTGTATTTTGTTCCAAAGTTTACTTATAGGATTAGTAGAAGTTTTAATATAAGAAATTATCCAAATGTAAGATAGAAAAAGTTGACATATTATTATAATGGAAAGAAATAAGCCTATAACTATAAAACAAGCAGTAAGACTTTCATATGGATTATTTGCAAAGAAAATAATGATTTCAGAGAATTTTTGATTATTGCTTTTAATATTAAGATTTTTAATTAAGTTAATAAAAGGTTCTAAAAAAGACGAAAAATTAATCTTGTATACAATTATAATATAGTTAATTAATAATAAAACCCACGATAAAATATTTCTAATAGATATATTAAATAAGTGGTTTGGTATTGATATATCATTTTTCATTTTAAGGAGATTTTTATAAAGTAATGAAGATAAAAATAGACTAGACAAAGTAATAGTTATTAAATAAGCTAATACTCTATCTATATGTTTATAAAAAAATATTAATGAAATAAATAATACAATACCGGTAATGAGCATGAAAAGATCCTCATTATTATTAGTCGTAGATGATTTAGTGTTAATTATAATAGTAGATTGATTATTATTGTAATTATTTTCAGTGTAGTTCTGAGTATATGTATTTAGATTATAACTATCTCCGATATTACTATTATTAACATTAGTATTGTCAATAGATATACTAGGCTTTTTATCCTTATTGGAACTAAAAAGAGTGGGCAAGAAGCCCAATATTAAAAATATTGTACCTATTATAAGAGCATCTAAATTTTTGATAATAAAGTTAATCATGGTATAACCTCCCTAAAATGGAATTTAACAATATTATATTTTTATAACAACAAAGTGTCAATGTCCGACAAAAACCGAATCTTGATTTACATATGAGGAGACCATAAAATGACACGATATAATGAAAGAAATAGACAAAGATAATATTAATATTTGAAGATCAGGAGGAGCTAAAAATTTAGCTTCTTTTTTATTCTTTCAATATCTTTAGAATGGATATTGAAAAAGAAAATAATCTACATAATGTTGCATCTAAAGGTGAATTAGACAAACTTTGAAATTCATATAGTTATTAATAACTTAGATTTAATTAATATAACAATATTTTAAAAGGGGATGAAATAATGAAACAGGAGCAGGAGGTAATGTTAAAAAACAACAATAAAGGATTAGTTATAAAGGATAAAAATAAATATAAAAATATTGCTGAGATTACTCATACTTTCCATGGCAGCACTACAATTGAAGATGCAATGAAGGATATAATTTTATCTAAATTAAAGGAAGATAAAATTATTAATTAGTAGCGCTTAGTTTAAAAATCTAGACATATTATCTGCTGTATATGTGGGGGAGTGAGAATGAGGGTATATGGGTATTCGAGGATATCTAGGGATGAAGATAAAGAAAACTATGATGCGATTGTTACACAGAATAAAATGATTGAAGAATACTCAATTACCGAAATTGGGTATAAGGTAGTAAAGATATTTGAAGATGATAATGTATCGGGATATACATTTAATAGATCAGGGTTAAATAAATTAAAGGCTTTAATTGAAGCTGGACAAGTAGATATATTATTAATGAAAGATTTATCTAGACTAGGGAGACATAATGCTAAAACTCTACTTTTTTTAGAATATCTAGAAGAATATAATGTAAGGCTTATATTGATACACGATAACTACGATAGCTCTACTGATGATGACGATATAATAGGTATAAAGACTTGGTACAATGAAAGATATATAAAGGATATATCTAGAAAAATAAAAGCTAATTTAAAAATGAAGCAAAAGGAAGATGGGTTAATAACAAAGGTCTATTTTGGATATGAGAGAGATCCAAATAATAAACATAAACTTGTAATAGATGAAGAAGCAGCGAGTATAGTTAGAAAAATATTTCAACTATATATAGGTGGATATGGAGGAAGAATGATTGCAAATATATTGCAGGACGAAGGTATACCTACACCATCTAAATATCAGTACAATAAGACTGGAAAGATGATTACAGGAAGTATTGCAGAGAATTGGAATGGTACTCACGTTATGAGAATCATAAAAAATGATGTATATATAGGGGTTCTACGTTGTGGTAAAACTGAAAGAAAGAAAATTAATGGAAGAACACAACGTTTAGAAGAAGAACTGCACATTGTTCATGAAGATCATCATGAGCCAATAATATCAAAGGAAGATTTCTTATTAGCTCAAAAAATACTTAATAGTAGATTAGATAATAATGTAAGAGGTTCTAGCAATGGAATTAATTTATTTATAGGTTTTTTAAAGTGTGGAGATTGTGGTGGAGGATTTATGAAAGTAAATAAGAAGAGAAGTCCACCTAGTTATATATGTACTAATAATCACCATTATGGAGCTAGTTTCTGTAGTAGCCATAAAATCCACGAAGAACAGCTTAAAACTATAATATTAGATAAATTAAAATTAATGAAAAACTATATTGAAAATAGTGTAGACAAACTAGATAAGGAAATTAATAGTTTAGTTAATCTTACTGTAAACTACGAACAGTCTATTAAGCAGTACAATATGAAGATCAAAGATAAAAAGGAAGAAATAAAAAATTATTCTAAGCAATTAGCTAAAGGTATTATATCGGAAGATATTGCTACTGAAGTAATTGAAGAAGCAAATAAAGAATTAATAAGATTAGAGTCTCAATTAGACGAAATTATTAAAATAAAAGAAAGTAATTCTAATATGAAGAAAAAAGCGGTTAAGTCTTTAGATATTATAAATGATATAATAGTAAGTGGAGATATAACAAGACGAAACCTTGAAAAACTTATTAAAAAGATTACTATAAAGCAATTAAATAAATCAAGCCATGGAGTAAAACCTGTTCTAAATATTGATATAGAATGGGAAGTTTTTATAAGTGCAGTATATGATATCGCTGATGCACATATCCACCAATGAGTATACACTACCATGAGGCTGATTAGTCGGGTTCCAATGTTCTCCTGCTGCTTGGAAAGGATCTGTAGGATCACCTACCTCACAAGTGCCATTTTGGTGTATATGAAATCCATGGGGACCAATAGGATTACCATTACCAATGGCTGGTCTATAAGGAGGAAGACCAGAAACTTCAACATATATGTTTGTTCCTCCAGCAGCTTTTATAAAGTATACAGTTCCTCTAATGTTTGGTGCAAGAGGTCCTCCCTGTATAGTGGCAATGGCTATGTTTCTGCATCCACTTCCTGGATAATATTCATTTGCAGGATTAATATCGTATGACCAGTAGTATACTGGTTGATTGCTATTTGTATATTGGTGATAATAACCCATTACTATCAACTCCTTAATTAATATCTAATTCCATACATATTAAATAATTGATTTCACTTAAGAATATTTAAGAAAGTAAATATACTATCTTTTAATTTCATAGTATGTGAATATACATATAAAGGTTAGCTTTTTTTAAGATAGCAGATGTCTAGTGTGAAGGATTTTAAAATTATTTATAGAAACTATATTATTTAATAATTTAACATAAAATTATACAAAGGGTGATTAAATGCTAATAAGTTCTATCAAGACAGGCATTAGAAAAGGGATAGGGACCACATGGTTTTTAGCTAAAACTATAGTTCCTGTATATATTTTTGTAACAGTATTAAATAATACACCAATAATAGATTGGATTACTACTTTATTTGAACCTCTAATGGGAGTTTTTAATTTGCCTGGAGAAGCCGCTATTGTACTGGTGGTTGGTAATATACTTAACCTATATGCTGCAATTGGTGCAATTAAAGCTATTGAGTTGACTGCTACGCAAGTTACAATTTTAGCAATAATGCTTTCTTTTTCTCATTCTTTATTAGTAGAAACTGCGGTTACAAGAAAACTAGGATTTAAAGTTTCTCATGCTCTGATAATTAGAGTAGGCTTAGCCGTTATTTCTGGTATAATTGTAGGAAGGATGGGTGCATTTCTATGATTGATATTTTAAAAGAGAGTGTAATGGGTAGCTTTAATT
This sequence comes from Alkaliphilus flagellatus, assembly GCF_018919215.1. Classification (NCBI taxonomy): domain Bacteria; kingdom Bacillati; phylum Bacillota; class Clostridia; order Peptostreptococcales; family Natronincolaceae; genus Alkaliphilus; species Alkaliphilus flagellatus. Next base: position 21,308 of record NZ_JAHLQK010000004.1, on the reverse strand, counting down.
CTATTTACTCTATAGCTAAAATTGTCATACCTTTGATGATCATACTTCAAGTAGCTAAAGACTATAAATTACTAGATAAAATATCTAAGTTTCTTGAATTTCTAACAAAATTTTTTGGCATGTCAAAAGAATCTACTTTGCCACTATTAGTAGGAATTATTTTTGGTCTATCTTATGGCGCAGGAGTAATTATACAAAGTGCTAAAGATGGAAATCTTTCTACAAAAGATACATTTTTAATTTCAGTTTTTCTAGTTACTTGTCATGCTATTGTAGAAGATACTCTGATCTTTGTTGCAGTAGATGCTAATGGATATATATTACTGAGCCTAAGGGTATTTGCCGCCGTTGTTATGACATTTGTATTATCAAAGCGACTAAAAATTAGTGAAAGTACTTTAAAACAAGATATAAACCAGTAAGGCCTTTAAACAAATATATTGAAAATCTCTCTTTGAATAGTAAAAGAGGGATTTTTTTATATAGAAAAATATATTATGAATATTTTTTAAAATAAACTAAATAATAACAGTGAAAATGATTAACTATAACTAAATAAGGAGATGATAAAGTTGAACATGCATGGTAGAAAAATGTCCCCAATGGAGCTGAGAGACCATATTATTTCTTTTTTAAAAGAACACAAAAGTGGTTCACTGGCAACTTATCTAGATGGTCGCCCAAGATGTAGTCCAATACAATATTTTGTTGGTAATGAAATGGATATTTACATATTGTCTGCTGGAGGCGACAAATTTAAAGCAATTGAAGAGAATCCTGACGTTTGTCTTCTAGTTAATACAGAATATATTAACTTTAGAAAAATTAAAGGAGTTCAAGTGTTTGGAAAAGCTACTACTAGTATTAAAAATAGAACTCTTTTTGAAGAAGCTTTAAAATACTCTCCAGAGCCTTATTTGCTAGAGATGAATAGGGAATCTTTAAAGGTAATTAAAATTATACCATCTAAGATAGTATATTTGGACTCTTTAGAATCTGGAGATAGAACAAAGCAAATATTAGAACATGATCGTGTAACGATTAAAGAGGACGAACTGACACCAGTTCATTAATATAAAAGGAGGTTTTACATATGTCAGTAAATAATGCAATGACTGCAGATTTCTTGCGCTCTGCCTACGGTGGAGAAAGTATGGCTCATATGAGATATTTAATTTGGGGCGATGTAGCAGATAAGGAAGGTATGCCTAATATTGGTAGACTTTTTAGGGCGATTGCATATGCCGAATATGCTCATGCAGACAATCACTTTAAAGTATTAGACGATCAAAAAGGTGATTATACAGTAGCAGCTGGGGCTGTATTTGGTGTAGGTACAACAGTAGAAAATTTACAAGGTGGAATTGATGGAGAACTCCATGAAATTGAACAAATGTACCCAGTATATTTAGAAACAGCGCGCTTTCAAAATGAAAAGGGAGCTGAAAGAGCATTTCATTATGCCTTAGAAGCAGAAAAGATCCATGCAAAGTTATTTCAAGATGCTCAAGACATGGCAAGACAGGGTAAGGATATGGATATTGGAACTATTTATGTTTGTCCTATTTGTGGACATACTGTAGCTGAGCATCTACCAGAAAAATGTCCAGTTTGTGGCGCTAAACAGGAAATGTATAAGGATTTTCCAGCTTAATAGTAGATACGCTATATACAATAAAAAATTATATTTAACAAGTATGATGGCTTTAAGTAAATAGGTTATCATACTTGTTTCTTTTGTTATAGATAATATGTAATTAAACATACAGTTGAAGTAAATAATATTATTATATATAATTAGCACAAATAGAAAATCTTAAATTAATATGTTTAGATATCGTAAAGGGGTTTAATGTTTATGCAAAGAGAAGTTGCAATTATCGGTGGAGGCGCTGCTGGTATGATGGCGGCAATAGTAGCTTCAAGAAATGGGGCTAAAGTAGTAATATATGAAAGAATGAATAGAGTTGGTAAAAAGTTATTAGCAACAGGGAATGGGAGATGTAATATTACAAATATTGGATTAAGCGAAAGTAATCTAAAGTGCATTCATGGCAGTAATAAAAAGTTTGCCGGTGGTATCTTGAAAAAATTCACTGTGGATGAAACTATAAACTTCTTTGAAATTTTAGGAATTGCTCATAAGGTTGAGAACGATGGAAAGGTATTTCCTATGTCAGATCAAGCTTCGAGTGTTTTAGATGTATTAAGATATGAGTTAGACAAACTAAGTATAGAAGTAATATGTGATATTGAAATAGATAAAATTAAACAATCAAAACAGGAATTTATTCTTATTGATAGTAATGGAGTAGAATATAAAGCAGATAAAGTTATTATAGCAACTGGAGGAATGTCTAGTCCTAATTTAGGTTCAAATGGTAGTGGCTATAAATTAGCAAGAAATTTAGGGCACAGTGTTGTTAATCCTTTTCCGGCTTTAGTGCAATTAAAGTTAGAGGCACCCTTTTTAAAATCTATTAAAGGTATAAAATTTAATGGTGCAGCTTCTGTTATTTTAGATGGTAATATTTTAAGAAGGGAAGAAGGGGAACTATTATTTACTGAATATGGTATTTCAGGTCCTCCGATACTACAGCTTAGCAGAAATGCTGTAGAAGCTCTTGAAAATAAACAACAGCCTATAATTGAAATAGATATGTTTCCTAACTTTACTTATGAAGAACTTTTAAATTTAATAAGTCTTAGATTATCTTATCAATACGACCGTCCTCTTGATTTTAGCTTTATAGGGTTAATAAATAAAAGGCTTATTCCTATAATTTTAAAGGTATCAAATATTTATGATCTAAATAGAGCCTGTTTGGAAATATCTAACAAAGAAATAGAAAAAATTGTTTCCTTATTGAAAGCATGGCAATTTGATATTATAGGATCACAATCTTGGATGCATTCTCAGGTAACTGCTGGTGGTGTGGACCTAAAAGAAATTTGTCCAGATACCTTACAATCAAAGATTATTCCAGGAATATATTTTGCTGGTGAACTTTTGGATGTAGATGGGGATTGTGGAGGATTTAACTTGCAATGGGCATGGTCTTCTGGCTATGTGGCTGGAAACGAAGCTTCGATGTAATAGTGCAACTTAAGTTATAGGAAGGAAGAATACATATGTTACGGGTAGCAGGAATCAAAATTACAATTAATCAAAATGAGGCAGATTTAAAAAAGACATTGCTGAAAAAGTTAAATATTAGTGAGACTGATCTGATAGATTACAGAATTTATAAAGAATCAGTCGATGCTAGAAAACGAGATCAACTTTATTTTGTATATACGATAGATGTAAGTATAAAAAATGAGGATAAAATAATTAAAAATTCTAAGTCTAAAGATATAACAATTACTCCTAACATGGATTATAAATATGTGCATAAGGGAAATGCTAAACTTACAAATCCACCTATAATAATCGGATCTGGGCCTGCTGGATTATTTGCGGCACTTATATTGGCAGAAATGGGTTATTGCCCTATTGTGTTAGAACGAGGAAAAGATGTAGAAGAAAGGGCAAAGGATGTAAATCATTTTTGGACAACAGGGAATTTTATTAAGGACTCCAATGTTCAGTTTGGTGAAGGTGGGGCAGGTACGTTTTCAGATGGTAAATTAACAACTCAAATTAAGGATCCAAGGTGCAGAAAAGTACTCGAAGAATTTATCGAAGCTGGTGCGCCAAAAGAAATTTTATATGCTAGCAAGCCCCATGTTGGAACTGATATTTTACAATGTGTTGTTAAGAACATTAGAAAAAAGATAATTTCTCTAGGAGGAGAAGTGCATTTTGAAAGTAAGGTCACAGATTTTATAATAGAAGATGAGAAAATTACAGGAGTAAAGGTTAACAATGAGAGTATAGTTAAGGGAGAAGCAGTTGTATTAGCTGTTGGTCATAGTGCAAGGGATACATTTGAAATGATATATGAAAATGGATTAGAAATTCATCAAAAACCATTTTCTATAGGTGTACGTATAGAACATCCTCAGAAAATGATTAATGAAAGTCAATATGGTACCTTTGCTAGTCATCCTCGCTTAGGTGCTGCAGATTATAAACTTGTTCATCATTGTAAAAATGAGAGATCTGTCTATACTTTTTGTATGTGTCCAGGAGGTACTGTAGTAGCTGCAGCATCGGAAGAAGGTGGTGTTGTTACTAATGGAATGAGCGAGCATGCAAGAAATAAAGAAAATGCTAATAGTGCATTGCTTGTAGGTATAGGGCCAGAGGATTTTGAAAGTGAACATCCTTTAGCTGGAATGTATTATCAGCGAAAGTGGGAGCAGAGGGCTTTTAAAGAAGGTGGAAATAATTATTGTGCTCCAGCTCAGCTAGTGGGAGATTTTTTAGAGGATATACCATCAACATCCTTGGGGAAAGTAAATTCATCCTATACACCAGGAATTAATCTTACGGATTTAAGAAATTGTCTACCAACATATGTAGTAGAGGCCTTTAAAGAAGCCTTACTAGAATTAGATAAAAGGTTAAATGGTTTCGGTATGAAGGATGCAATAATGACTGGAGTTGAAACAAGAAGCTCATCTCCAATCAGAATTGTGAGAGGTATAAATCTTGAGAGTAATATTGAGGGAATATATCCTTCCGGTGAAGGAGCAGGATATGCTGGGGGAATTATTTCTGCCGCAGTAGATGGTATAAAAGTAGCAGAAGCTATATCTGAAAAATATGCTTCAATAAAAAATCTATCTTTTTAATAAAGGTAGGTTTTTTATTGTAAATAATCATAAAAATGACCAAAAAGATATATTAATAGATATAGCGGGAGGTGATTTTATGCTTAAATCTATTGTATCAGGCTTAATCCTATCTACTATGATAGTAACACCAAACACACCCAAAATAGATGTAAATATTATAAATAATGCTGTCAAAACCCATATACAGAAAGTGATAAGCTTAGAAATGGATTATAGTGAGGTATTAAAAAAATTAGGATTTAACAAAGGAGAATATAAAAATGCTCAGTTGGATAATAGAAATGCTATATTAAGATTTCAAAGTGAACACAATCTAACTGTAGATGGTTCTATTGGTAGGCAAACTAAAGGTGCAATGCTAAAGAGGATGCTAGAGAGTGAGTATAAATACACAGATACAGTAACAAATCCACCTTCCAATAAACACTGGATAACAGTGAATAAAACTAAAAGGATATTAACCTTGTATAAAGGAAAGGATGTTATAAAAAAATATCCAATTGCACAAGGTAAAGATTCTGGGCTCACCCCTGAAGGTAAGTTTACTATAGTGAGAAAAACTATCAATCCTTCATGGAACTATAAAGAGAAATCTGCAAAAGGTGGTGCTCCAGATAATCCGTTAGGCAAAAGGTGGATAGGTATTTCTTATGGCGGAGGAGGTATGTATGGTATCCATGGAAATAATGCCCCATATTCTATTGGAACTAATGTTTCTTTAGGTTGTGTACGTATGATAAATGCCGATGTTGAGGAATTATTTGAAATTATTCAGATTAATATTCCAATTTGGATAGGTACAGATACAAAATTTAAAGATTGGGGAGTAAATCAGGAAAGTTATCTTAAAACCGCTCAATAATTTGAGCGGTTTTTTTACTTTTACTAACTATAGTTTTGTGCAAATATGGGCAAGTTAATATAAAGTTGATTGCAGTATAGTTCTATTTATGATAAAATTTTTTTTATGGTTATTTTTTAGGCAAATAAGATACGAATTCATTGTGGAATATACCATACTACACTTATATAGGAAGAAGTTGAAATAAGATGAAAAGAAATGATATTAGAAATATTGCAATTATTGCACACGTTGATCATGGTAAGACTACTTTAGTAGATCAAATGCTAAAGAAAAGTGGAACTTTTCGTAGCAATGAAGTTGTAGAGGAAAGGGTAATGGACTCTAACTCCTTAGAAAGAGAACGGGGAATCACTATTCTTTCTAAAAATACTGCAATCCATTATAAAGATGTAAAAATCAATATTGTAGACACACCGGGCCATGCAGACTTCGGTGGAGAAGTAGAACGTATTATGAACATGGTTGATGGAGTACTTCTACTTGTAGATGCATCTGAAGGTCCTATGCCCCAAACTAGATTTGTACTGCAAAAAGCTTTAAAAACAGGATTAAGACCAATAGTTGTAGTAAATAAAATTGATAGACCAGAGGCTAGACCTACAGAAGTTATTGATGAAGTTTTAGATTTATTTATAGAATTGGAAGCAGACGATGATCAGTTAGAATTTCCAGTAATATATGCTTCAGGCAAAAGTGGGTATGCAAAATTAAATATTGAAGATGAAGGAGAGGATATGACTCCACTATTTGACAGTATTTTAGAACATATTCCTTGCCCTAAAGGAGATGAAAATGACGGCCTTCAGCTTCTAATAACATCTATTGATTATGATAAGTATATTGGTAGAATAGGAATTGGTAAGATAACTAGAGGAACAATTAATAGAGGGCAAGGTGCAGTTTTAGTTAGGGCGAATGATAAGCAAGTTAATGTTAAAATTAGCAATCTATACACATACGAAGGTTTAAATAGAGTTGAGTGTGAGAAAGCTACTGTTGGAGAGATTATAGCCGTATCTGGTATTGCTGATATAAATATAGGTGAGACTCTTTGCTCTACAGATAAAGTGGAAGCTTTACCTTCAGTTAAAATTGATGATCCAACGATTTCCATGAATTTTATGGTAAATGATAGTCCATTTGCAGGTAGAGAAGGAGACTATGTAACAAGCAGACATCTAAAAGATAGACTTGAAAGAGAACTATTATCAAATGTTGCTATGAAAATGGAGGAAATTTCTTCAGATTGCTTTAAGATTCTTGGTAGAGGAGAATTGCATATATCAATTTTAATTGAAACTATGCGTAGAGAAGGTTATGAATTTGCAGTTTCAAGACCAGAAGTAATTATGAAGAAAACGGAAGAAGGACTATTAGAGCCAATAGAAATATTATATGTCGAGGTTCCAGAGGAGTCTTCAAGTGTTGTTATTGAAAAAATAAGTATAAGAAAAGGTGAAATGTTAAACATGGAGCCAACAGGTACAGGTATAATGAAGCTTCAATTTAGAATCCCTGCTAGAGGTTTAATTGGATATAGATCAGAGTTCTTAACAGATACAAAGGGATATGGAATCTTCCATCATTTATTTGATGGCTATGATAAATACAAAGGGGAAATTCGTGCTAGAAATAGAGGATCTCTTATCGCTTTTGAAAGTGGAACAGCTGCAGGATATGGTATTAGCGGTGCTCAGGAAAGAGGAAAGATGTTTATTAGTCCTGGTACAGATGTATATGAAGGTATGATAGTTGGGGAAAGCTCAAGACTAGAAGATATAGCGGTAAATGTATGCAAGAAAAAGCAATTAACTAATATGCGTGCATCAGGTTCAGAAGACTCATTAAGACTTACACCACCTATTATATTTTCATTGGAGCAATCCTTAGAATTTATTGCTGACGATGAATTAGTAGAAATTACTCCTAAAAGTATTAGACTTCGTAAAAAAATCTTAGACAAAAACTCACGACAAAAGTCTCAAAAGAAATAATAATAAAAAACTATTAATTGAAATCTGTATAAAAAATGAATCCTATCCATAGGGTTCGTTTTTTATTTTTAGTAACATAGAATAATAGTAGTTTAAATTCCAAAAGCTATACATACATATTAAAATCCTATTTTAATTAAATATTTTTATTAATATAGAAATGTTAGGAGGAATCTGTATGAGAATTGAAGGTTATTTTGATAACTTAAAAAATGCAAATGAGGCAGTTGATTTGCTTAAAGAATCAGGTTTAAACAATGCTTTTTTAGATTTAAATGATAATTTTCCCGATAGAAATGTGGAAAGAAATATTGCGGGAACAGAAACAGCACCAAATCTTTCAAATTTAGTCTTAGGCTCAGGAAATTTAGGATTTACAGATAGCACAAAAGCTCCATTACTTGCAGCTAGTCCTATGGTAAGTGGTATGGCAGGATTCGAAGAGATTGCTGGTTACAATTATAAAGTGGTTGCAGAAATCGGTGATGAAGAAGTAGAACAGACAAAGAAAATATTTCATCAGTTTGGAGGCAGTATTACGGGTATTAATAATTAGTAAGTAGTATATAAAGGTGCCATTAATCATAGTAGGGCACCTTTTATATGTAAATTTTCAACTAAGATTTATCGAATTTCAGGCAATTATTGAGAAAAAATCAATAATATCAATAGGTTTATATGGAAAATAGTTGAATAAAATATAAAAATATAATATGATACAATGAAAAAGATTAATTAATTTTAACTAATATCGATAATAATTTTAATGTTAATAATAAATAAATAATTCATTTTAAAAGTAATGAGGTGGCTCTAGTGAATGAAAGAAGTTTGAGGGTTTTGGAATACACAAAGATAATTGAAGGACTTGAAGAAAAATGTACTTCTACTTTAGGAAAAGAAAAGGTACAAGAACTTCGACCTATAGTAGATTTTAATAAAATTATAAAATGGCAGAATGAGACCAGTGAGGCACAAAGCATATTAATACAGCGGGGTAACGTACCTTTAGGAGGAATAAACGATGTTTTGCAATATGTTAGAAGGACAGAAATCGGTTCCTATTTGGACCCTGGCCAACTATTGCATTTAAAGGATACTGTAGCTGTAGCTAGGAGACTTAAAGCATTTTTGAAGGAAGATAATAGAGAGATTAAATATCCTATTATTCAAGGATTAGCACAAAGTCTTACCTCCTTAAAGGAAATTGAAGATAAAATAGAGTTATGCATTGTTAGTGATGTAGAAATATCAGACAATGCAAGTTCTGAACTTAAATATATACGTAGACAAATTGCTTCCAAAAATGATGCTATTAGAAATAAACTAAATAGTATTATTACTTCATCATCTAACCAAAAATATTTACAGGATGCTATTATTACAATGAGGCAGGACCGTTATGTAGTACCTGTAAAGCAGGAGCATAGAGGGAGTATACCTGGACTAGTTCATGATCAATCCTCCAGTGGAGCAACATTGTTTATTGAACCTATGGCTGTGGTGGAGCTTAACAATCAGTTAAAGGAATTAAAAATTAAAGAACGGGTTGAAATAGAAAGAATTTTAATGGAAATTGCTGCAATGATAGCTGAAAGAGCTGAGGATATAAGGTCTAATCAAAAAATTTTAAAAGAACTAGACTTTATTTTTGCTAAAGGTAAGCTTTCTATTGAGATGAAGGCTGTCGAACCTGAATTAAATACAAATGGGGAAATAATGATAAAAAATGGTAGACATCCTTTGCTAAAGGCCAGTGAAGTAGTGCCTAATAGTATTTGGCTTGGAGAGGACTTCCATATACTTGTTATTACTGGACCCAATACAGGAGGAAAGACAGTAACTTTGAAGACATTAGGATTACTAACCCTAATGGCACAAAGTGGATTACATGTTCCGGCGGATTATGGTACTAGGCTAGCTATTTTTGAACAGGTTTTTGCTGATATTGGAGATGAGCAAAGTATAGAACAAAGCTTAAGTACATTTTCCTCCCATATGACTAATATTGTTGGCATAATGGAAAATGTAACCAGAAATTCTCTAGTGCTATTTGACGAGTTAGGTGCAGGTACAGACCCAACGGAAGGTGCAGCCCTTGCTATGGCCATTTTGAATCATTTAAGAGAAATGAGAGCAACTGCAGTAGCTACTACCCACTATAGTGAATTAAAGCAATATGCTTTATCCAACGAAGGAGTAGAAAACGCTTCTGTTGAATTTGATGTGGAAACTTTAAGTCCAACCTATAAACTCTTAATAGGGGTACCGGGAAAATCTAATGCATTTGAGATCTCAAGGAAACTTGGACTTTCAGATTTCTTAATTGATAGGGCAAAGGAATTATTGACTGGGGAGGATATTCACTTCGAAGATTTATTACAAAATATTGAGAGGAATAGAACCACGGCAGAAAGAGAAAAGGATGAAGCTACAAGACTTAGAATGGAAACTCAAAAGTTAAGAGAAGAGTTTTTTGATAAAAAACAACAACTTGAAATACAGAGAGAACAGGTTATTAAAGAAGCTAAAAAAGAGGCATATAAAATTATTAAACAAGCAAAACTGGATGCAGATGAAATTGTGGACAATTTAAAATCCTTACGTATAGAGTTAGAAGATAAAGAAATGAATCGAAAAATTGAGGAAGCAAAGAAAAGTATTTCTGGTAAAATGAATAAGCTTGCAGAGGGTATGGGTGAGCAGCTAATAGTTAAAACTAATAAGAAGCCACCTAAAAATTTAAAGGTTGGAGAAATGGTTAGTATATTATCTTTAAATCAAACAGGATACATTATTTCACCAGAAGATGAAAATGGCGAAGTTCAAGTTCAAGTGGGAATTATGAAGGTTAATATGCATGTATCTAATCTAGAGAGAACTAAAGAGGAAAAAGAAACAAAGAAAACAGGCACTGGTAAAATAGTTAAGTCAAAGGCAAAAAATATAAAGACAGAAGTGGATGTAAGGGGACAAAATCTTGAAGAAGCAATGCTCGAGGTAGATAAGTATTTAGATGATAGCTATATTGCAGGTTTAACCCATGTTACAATAATTCATGGTGTTGGTACTGGAGTACTAAGTGCGGGACTTAAACAAATGTTAAAAAAACATAAGCATGTTAAAAGCTATAGAGAAGGTGCATATGGTGAAGGTGGAGCTGGAGTAACAATTGTGCAGCTTAAATAAGTGCACTAAAAGAAGAGGTGAATATGATGATATTAATTAGTGCTTGTTTATTGGGGGTCAATTGCAAATATAATGGTAAAAATAATTCTAAAGATGAAATAATTAGGTATTTTAATGGTAAAGGTATTGTTCCTGTTTGTCCTGAACAGTTGGGAGGTCTTTCAACTCCCCGTCTTCCAGCGGAGATTCAAGGGGGAGATGGAAAAGATGTACTTAATGGACGTGCCAAGGTAATAAGAAATGATGGTATAGATGTAACTGAAGATTTTATTAAAGGAGCCTATGAAACTTTAAAAATTGCTAAGAGCTTGGGAATCACAAAGGCAATTTTAAAATCCAGAAGCCCTTCCTGTGGTGTGGGAAAAATTTACGATGGAACCTTTACTGGCAATTTAACCAAGGGTGACGGGGTAACAACCGCCCTACTAAAGACAGAGGGAATAGAAGTTTATAGCGATGAAGATTTTTTGGAAAATCTTTAACAATAGTGTTTATAGGGAATTTTAAAAGGAACTCACTTATCTGGTGAAGGATACTTTAAATTAAATACAAGTACAGGAACTATCACATTAAATAAAAAATAGAATAGATTAATGAATAAACCCATTGTAACAGGAAAAGATATATGATATATTAATTTGAAAAGGAAGAGAAATTTCTATGATGAGGAAAGTAAATGTAAGGATTGTTTAAGCGAGTCAGAGTTGGTGGAAGTCTGATACTTACTTACATTGAAGCGCACCTTTGAGAATCTACCTGAAATTAGTAGGGTATGACGGCTTTCCACCGTTAAAGGGAGCAAAAGAGGGCATTTTATTTGATGCCAATAAGAGTGGTAACACGGGAATACTCTCTCGTCTCTATAGTTATAGGGGCGGGAGTTTTTGTTTTTGTAATAAAAAGATTTAAAGGAGGATTTTTAATGATTGATTTTAAAAAGAAACTAAGTGAAGTATTAGGAAAAAACATTCCAGAACTTAATGAAGAAGAAATTTTAACAATGATAGAGATTCCACCAAACTCTGAAATGGGTGATTTTGCATTTCCTTGCTTTAGATTAGCTAAGGTTTTTAGAAAGGCTCCAAATGTTATAGCCAATGATATTGCTCAAAATTTAGATAAAGAAGAATTTATAAAAAGTGTTGAAGCTGCTGGAGGCTATTTAAACTTTTTTATAGATAAACAATATTTTATAAAGGCTGTTATTGAGGAAGTTTTGCTTAAAAAGGAGACCTATGGTAGTAGTTTAATGGGTAATGGCAAAAATGTTATTGTAGAATTTTCTTCACCAAACATAGCGAAACCTTTCCATATAGGTCATATTAGAACAACTGTAATAGGTAATTCCTTATATAAAATATACAAATTTTTAGGATTCAATACTATTGCGATTAATCATTTAGGAGATTATGGAACTCAATTTGGGAAGTTAATTGTAGCCTTTAAAAATTGGGGAGACGAAGAAGAAGTAAAAGCTAAACCAATACCTACACTTCTTAAATTATATGTTCAATTCCATGAAGAGGCAGAGAAAAATCCACAACTTGAGGATGAAAGTAGAGAATGGTTTAAGAAACTGGAAGATGGAGACGAAGAAGCTATAAAACTTTGGCAATGGTTTAGAGAAGTAAGCCTAGATGAGTTTAGTAGAGTTTATAATATGTTAAACATTACTTTTGATTCATATGCAGGAGAGAGTTTCTATTCAGATAAAATGCCAGGTGTAGTAAAAACCATGGAGGAAAAAGATATTCTGCAAAAATCTAACGGTGCTGATATAGTAGACTTAGAAGAGTTTGGAATGCCTCCCGCTTTAATTAGAAAGAGAGATGGTTCTACCTTATATATTACTAGAGACCTTGCAGCAGCAATTTATCGAAAAGAAACCTATGATTTCTATAAAAACATATATGTTGTTGGTTCGCAACAAAATCTTCATTTCCAGCAATGGAAAAAGATATTGGAGCTTATGGGCTACGAGTGGGCAGATGATTGTGTACATGTACCATTTGGCATGGTAAGTCTTGAGGAAGGAACTATGTCTACAAGAAAGGGTAGAGTAGTATTTTTAGAGGATGTATTAAATAAGGCAGTTGAACAAACTAGAGAAATTATAAATGAGAAGAATCCTAATATAGATAATCTTGATGAAATAGCTGCACAAGTAGGAATAGGGGCTGTTGTATTCCAAGAGTTATCCAATAATAGAATAAAAGACTATACATTTACTTGGGATAAAGTTTTAAACTTTGAAGGTGAAACTGGTCCATATGTGCAATATACCCATGCTAGAGCATCTAGTGTATTAAGAAGAGCAGAGATTAATGTAGATAATAACTTTAAATCAGAATTGCTAGTTGATGATATAACTTTAGAAGTGTTAAAAAAGGTTCAGCAATTCCCAGAGGTTATTAAAGATGCTCAAAGAAAAAATGAACCATCTATTATCACAAGACATATTATTGATGTGGCACAGGCCTTTAATCGTTTCTATCATGATCATCCAATTTTAGTAGAAGATGAAGAATTAAAGAAAGCAAGATTGACCGTAGTTTTTGTAGTTAAAGAAGTATTAAGTATAGGATTAGGCTTATTAGGAATTAAAGCACCGGAAAGAATGTAGTTAACAGGAGCAGTCAACTCATTAATGAGATTGGCTGCTTTGCTAATTATGAAACTTGTATATATTTTTCAAATTAGATACTATGTCTATAGGTGGCTTTTAGGAGGGGATGAGTTGGAAGCAAATAATAAAAATATCGATATACTCGCTTACGTGGCTTATGGAGACGCTGTAGGATTTTTAAAACAAAATGATAATAATAGTAATAATGAGGGATTACATCCATTTAGTTATTCATATAGTGAAGATTTGAAATTGAAGGCTGATACAGGACAATGGAGCTATATTACTCAATTAATGCTAATTAATTGTAAATGTCTTGTGGATAATAAAGATAACAGACATGTTTTAATAGATTACAAAAGGATGATAGAAGAAATTAAGTTATGGAAATATTACAGATATGGTACGCCTTTAAATTACATATATAAATTAAAATTGGGAAACCAGTATTATAAAGATGATTTTTACTGGAATGATAAAAGGGGCGAGGCTTTTTCGAGAATTATTCCAATAGCCTTAGCCAATAAAAACTTTAATGCAGCTCAAGAGGAAGTTTATAAAAACATCATTTATATCAACAGGCATCCACAAGTAGTATTAACAGGACTCCTATTGCTTAAGACAATCTTTTTTTTAATTAAGAACAAATTGATTGAAAAGAAACAATTAATTGATGAGCTTAAAAATTATTTGATACATCTACAACTGCTAGAGTTAGAAGAGTATGTTAATGGACAATTACCAAGTAACTATAAGATTAGGTTTGAACAAGAAAAGATAAATTATTTGATTGATTTAGATAGACTAAAAGATAGTGATACTTATAGTTTTGATACTTATGATAGCAAGAATATATTAATTACATCTCTAAATAATCTTTTAAATATACATACAGATATAGGATATATGTCTAATCTCTTGAAATGCAAAGAAAAAGAAGTGTATGCTATTACATATGGACTTTTAGCATTAATAAAACAGGCAGATAAAATAGTAATTAATCAAATAAAAGATATTAGTTTTATTAGAAGCATGGGAGAATATGTATTTAAATTAAGAGAATATGAAGTTGGTAGAATACTTTTTGAAAAGAGAGATAATGAAATAGATCTATTTAGCTTAAACAAAGGAGCAATGTTAAAGCATCCTCTTTTAAATAATATTAGAATTAAGGATAAAGTACAATTTAGTAATTATATTGAGTTAACTGTGGAGAGTAAAAGTGGTGAGTATAAATTTATTATTCAAAAAAATCAAGACAGTTTTTAACTGTCTTGATTTTATCTAAATTCTTGTAAATACTCAAGGAATTCTTCTTCTGTAGAATTAGCCAATGTACTTAATTGCTTTACTATACTATCTTTTAATTCAATAAAAGAAGGAATTTTTGTGTTTTCTCCAGTATATTCTAGGGCTTTAATTATTATTAACATGTCTCTTTTAGAGATTTCTTGAAACGATATTTTGGAAAATTCCTCCATAATAGATTCCCCTTTCTGTTAAACAACATAGTGTGTATAGTTATTGTATTGTCTCTAATTACTTTATTCTACAAAAATAATGAAAAACCTTCAAGTTTCTACAGAAAATTAAGCCTTTTAGATCAGTATTAATATCAATATATAAAAAAAGCAGCAAAGCTGCTTTCATTAGAGAATCCTTATGCTACTTGAATCATCCTATTATTTAATGCATTATAGACTATGAAAAGTCCAACTATGGATGAAACATGTATGGAACTTTTTGTATCATTCAAAAGACTTTCGCCTCTTTTCTGGTATTGTCCATGTAGATCATCGATAAGCGTTTTGATAGAATCAGCACAATCATTACTTATGTTAAAATAGTCCTTTGATATTTCAATCTTCTCATCAAAGGTTTTAAATAATTTATGAAGTTTATTTTCATATTTTACATGATTAATAAAATGATTTTTATAGGTCGTACGGTCATTATGAGGAACACAAAAAAAGTCGGAAATAAAATGTGTTGTTACGCCTATACGAGTTGAAATTAGCTTTATAAAGTCTTTATTAGATTGGAAATCATAATTTGATAATTCGTTGATTTCATTACAAACAAAGTTAAAGGACTGTGGTTTAAAATGATCCATTTTAGCCAAACTATATGCGATATCTGGCTTTATACTTCCATAAATTAAACTGAGTTTATTTAAATCCACACCAAGTACTTCTTTAATATTTTGATGAACATGTTCGGAAATAATTTTGTGTGTTTGAGCAAGCAATATAGGACCACCTTTCATTATTCTGATGTTACTATTATAATGAAAATGCTTATCAAATACAATGGAATTGTCAATAATATTATAATTGTTACAAATAATTAACTTGTTTTTCTGTTGATTATAGAGACTTTATGTTTATGTAAAAAAATGAAATATATGCTATAATTAAAAACAGAAAATATCATTGACAGAAAAATAGATTATTTATATAGTAAATAGATTATATTGGTATAGGAAAGAAGGTAGAAAATGAAAGTATTACTAACAGCACTAAATGCCAAGTATATTCATACAAACTTAGCTGTACGTTATTTAGAAAAGTCAGTAATTGATATAATAGACACTGATGATATTAAAATAAAGGAGTTTACCATTAATAATAGTATGGATTACATTATAAGAGAGATTTATAATTATAGTCCAGATATCCTCTGTTTCTCATGTTATATATGGAATATGGACATGATTGACTACATAACTAAACATATAAAAAAGATTATGCCAGAAGTAATGATAGTTTTAGGTGGGCCCGAGGTTTCTTTTGATACTGCTATCCTAATGGAAGAAAACGATGCAATTGATATTGTTGTTATTGGAGAAGGAGAGGATACATTTAGACAACTTATGTTAGCATTAAAGAATAATCATGATTATTCTTTAGTGGAAGGTATCGCTTTCAGAGCAAGAGGGCAAGTGGTATTTACAGAGTCGAAAAAAACTCTACCTTCAATGGAAGATTTACCATTTCCTTATACTGGAGAAAGTTTAGATGCAGATAAGATTGTTTATTATGAAAGCTCAAGAGGTTGCCCTTTTAACTGTCAGTATTGTCTATCATCATCTATCTCGGGGGTTAGATTTTTACCTATAGAACGAGTAAAAAATGAAATTAAATATTTTATTGATCAAGGAGTAAGACAAGTAAAATTTGTTGATAGAACATTCAATGCTAAAAAATCCTATGCAATGGAGATTATGAATTTCATTTTAGAATATCATAGAGGAAAAACAAATTTCCATTTTGAAGTTACTGCTGATCTTCTAGATGATGATATATTGACTTTTTTAAGCACAGTACCTGTAGGATTATTCCAGTTTGAAATAGGAGTACAATCTACTAATGAGAAGACACTTAATATTATCGATCGACACGTAGACTTTGGAAGGCTAAGTGAAGTGGTTAGAAGAATTTCACAAAGTAAAAACATACATCAGCACTTAGATTTAATAGTAGGGCTTCCTGAAGAAGATTATTTCTCTTTTAGAAAGTCATTTGATGATGTGTTCGCACTTAGACCTGAAAAACTTCAAATTGGATTTTTAAAATTACTTAAGGGTTCTGGTTTGAGAAACAGGGCTGGGGAATATGGATACGTCTATTCAGATTATCCACCATACGAGGTAATGGAAACCACTTGGCTCTCATATGGTGATATAATTAGATTAAAGGGATTAGAAGAAATGGTGGAGATATATTGGAATTCGGGTATATTTAATAATAGTATAGAGCTTATTATTAACAATTTTTATTCAAGTAGCTTTAAATTTTTTGAGGAGCTATGGAAGTACTGGCAAGCCCAAGGACATCATCATATTTCTCACAGTAAAAATAAATTATATGAAATACTTGCTCAATTTTATAGTTGGAACAAGTTTAATGGAGTTGAAATATTTAAGGAGGTTCTAAAACTAGATTTCTTAAAAAATACAAAATCATCTTTCTTGCCTTCGATATTTAACAGAGTAGAGATAGATGGATTCAAAAATAAATGTCATGAGTTTTTACAAAGTACTAAAAATGTAAAGACATACTTACCGCTTTATGAAGATATACCTGCTAAGCAGATTATAAAACAAGTGCATTTTGAGCCATTTAATGTGGATGTTACAATAATAGATAGGGTTAAATACAAAATTGACAGCATAGAAGAAAAACAGGTAATTGTTTTATTTGATTATCAGATAGAAAGCAAGGCATTGGAAGATTGTAAGTACTATAAAATAAACTTTGATGAATAAGGATGGTGATATAGAAATGGAAATATTAAGAGATCTTTTTTATACTAATCGTAGTATATCAAAAAAAGCTTTAATGAGCATGGCTAAAAATTGGCCCATAATTTTTACCGGATTATTTTACTCTATTGCTACTATTATTTTATTAATGAGTTTAAGTGCTTTCTGGATATTAGGCGGTTTAGTGTGGATTATCGCTACTAGTGCATTAATTTCAAATTATCTATACCTTTTAAACACAATATTGAATAGAGGATACTTTAATTTTCAAGATTTTAAAGATGGATTTGCACCGTATTTAAGGAAGGTTTGGTCTATTTTGTTTATAGGCTATGTGGCAAATCTAATTATAGGTTTTATTTCACCAATGATTGTAAGCAGTATAGGTCCTAGTGCTTTTAGTTTAATTATTGCCTTTTTAACATTTATATTTTTTAATCCAATACCCGAAACTACATATCAGAAATATTATGGACCGTGGGAGACAGTTACTTATACAATTAATTTTGTAAAAGATAATTGGATAGAGTGGTTTGTTCCAAATATAATTTTATTAGTGATTTTTTACTTTATTACAGGTGGATATATAAATATATTTGGAATTATATCGAATGTGTTCAACTATTTTATATCGTTTAGCACAATGTTTACTTCAATTAGAGGCCTACTTGCATATTTTATAGTACAAGTTTGGTTTTCTTATTTTATGATTTATAGAGCTTACTTATTTGAAACATTAAGTACTAGTAATAGGAGAAAAAGATTATTTATGAGAGAGTTTTAGAAAAGAGGGGTATAATGAAATTTTTAATAGAGCCATATATTCGCAAAAGAACAGAGGATTTATCCTTTGTTCAATTGAGTTCTGAGGCAATACAAGTAAAAGATTATGTAGTTCCTGAGGAAGGTCTATTCGTTCCATTATTAACTACAGAACTTGCGAACAATATAAAAACCAAGGAAGAAGATAAAGTGATTACAGCTAATGGAATAGTAAGAGGTATGGTCTACTTGCTTGGTGTAGATTCTGATTTTAAATATAGGGATGAATATATTAAATTTCTATATGCAGTTAATTCAGATATTGAAGATTATATTAATTTTGAAGCTATTAAATTTGCAGATGAAGGTAAAATGATAGAAAGTATTATATTTTTAAAAGCCCTACTTCTGTTAAATGATAAAAATATATACTATATATTTAACTATGGGCTTACTTTACTTAAATATTCTAGTGAGCATCTTAATAATAAGTCTAAAGTACAAAGTGTTTTTAAAAAGGAATCTATCCTATGCTTCGAAACAATTTTAGATATTGATGAAAATTTTTCACTAGCTTATTATCATCTAGGATTTTTATATTCTGATAATAAACAATTTAATAAAGCAAAGCTATACTGGGAGAGATACTTAAAACTTGATACAAATGTAGATCTTAGTAATGAAGTAAATCAAATGCTTTTAGAAATAGAAGATCAGGCTAAATATGAAAGAGGATACGAAGCAGTTTTAAGTGGAAGGCCCCAGGAAGGACTCATTTTATTATTAGAACTAGAAGAGAGATATTCAAACTGGTGGAATCTTCTATTCTTTATTGGTTTAGCTTATAGACAATTGTTAAAGTATGAAGATGCTATTGGGTACTTTGATAAAGTTCTTCAATTGGAAGAAAATCAATTAGATACTATAGTTGAGTTAGGACTATGTTATGGAAGCATAGGGTACCACAGTCAGTCTATAGAATGCTTTGAAAGAGCTTTACATATTGGTGGACAAAATAGTGAGATATTATGTAATCTAGCTATGGTCCATATGGAAATAGGAGACTTAGTGAAGGCGAAGGAATATTTAGATACTTCTTTAGCCCTAAATAATGAAGATGAAATTACAAAGGCATGTAGTGAACAATTAAATGCTTTACTAAAAAATAATCGCTAATTTTAGCGATTATTTTATTGAGAGCAAAATGTTTAAATTTTTTGAAAAAGCAGGAAAAGGGTAAAGCTTGTAGAATTAATTTATTGAATATGCTTAAGATATATTTTAAATTATGGGGTGATACGATGATTGATAAATTAGAACAATTAATTAAACAGGCGCAAAGCCAGAATAAAATGAAGATAGCAGTTGCAGCGGCTCAAGATAAAGATGTATTGAAGGCGGTTGAAGAAGCACATAAGCTTAATTTGGTAGATGTTATATTAGTTGGAGATGAGCCTAAAATAAAAGAAATTGCTAGAGAGCTAAACATAAAAATAGATTCATTTACAATAATTCATAAGGAAGATTTAATGGAGGCTGCTCTAGAAACCGTTAAATTAGTTTCTACTGGAAAAGCTGATTTTGTTATGAAGGGTATATTAGATACATCAATTTTATTAAAAGCTGTACTGAATAAGGAAGTTGGACTAAGAACCAATAATTTATTAAGCCATGTAATGGTATACGAGCTGCCAGCTTATCATAAGTTACTTCTACTTACAGACGGAGGAATGAATATTGAACCGTCTCTAGAAGATAAAAAAGTTATACTAGATAATGCTATACTAGTATCTAAGGCGTTAGGTAATAAAGATACAAAAGTAGCTTGTTTATCTGCAAAGGAAAAAGTAAATAAAAAGATGCCTTCTACTGTTGATGGTGCTAAGTTAAAAGCAATGGCTCAAGAAGGAATATTTGGAAAAGAAGTTTATGTAGAAGGACCTATAGCGTTTGATTTGGCAGTATCTAAAGAAGCTGCTACTACTAAAGGTTTTGAAAGCCCAGTAGCTGGTGAAACTGACATATTACTAGTACCAACAATTGAGGTTGGCAATGGAATTGGAAAGGCCTTAACCTATATGGCAGATGGAAAATCAGCAGGTATTATTATGGGAGCAAAGGCTCCAGTAGTTTTAGTTTCTAGAGCTGATTCTGCTGAAACAAAGTTATACTCAATAGCTTTAGGTAGTGTTATTGCAGCCAATCAATAGGAAACAGGGGTTAGACAATACAGCTAGATATTATAGTCTAGCTGTATCTTTTTAAAATATAATATATTTTTATTTATATATATATGTATAAAATATGATTTTTTTTATAAACTATATTAGTGAACTATTAGAACTAACCATCCCAAACCCCTATTAGTAAAATGCATAAAACAAATTGACACAAATAAAAACATATGATATATTATCTTAAGTTGTCACTTAATTCAAGTGATGCAAGATAGTTTAAAAAAGAAATTTGAAAACATATTGACATTATGAAGTGAAAATGATATGCTATAAAAGCTGTTTTCGACAATTTGAAGTTTTGAAACGATGAAAATTAAAAATCAAAAAAGGTATTGACATAATGTTTCAGATGTGATATATTAAATAAGTCGCCGCAACAAGGCGATGGGGCATAAGCCCTTAAAGAGGTCTTTGAAAACTAAACAGTATAGATTAAGCCAGCAAGGGTAGATTGCCGAAATCTATGATTTTGTGTAAGATGCCTTCTCAGCGAAAAGCTGAGTTTCCATTAAATATTAATTTGTTTAAATGGAACCCAAAAATTCGAGCATTTTTATTTTAAGAGTTTGATCCTGGCTCAGGATGAACGCTGGCGGCGTGCCTAACACATGCAAGTCGAGCGGAGTTA